>JBGVJO010000407.1:0-5129 GCA_045129535.1 Eubacteriales bacterium | reverse complement strand
AACAAATATCCGCGGGCGAAAACAGTGTGCGGTTGGTCATAACTTAATTTGCAACTCCTTGTAAGACAGGTTTTAAATAATTATATACCAAAGATGCCTCGCTGTCAATTTAACAGATATTTTTTGCTAAATACTTGTGGGATAATTCCATTTACTGTATAATATTCAGTGATTTATAAATTACCGGAAGGAAAAGCGATATGATTGGTGGACCACCGCCCGAATACAGGGATCCAAGAAAAATGATGAATAACAATATGCCTCCCTTACCGAAAACTCTCCGCGATATTCCCCGCTATCTGAAGGAGTTGTTCGGTGGATTTTTCTCGCGGCTGTTTTACATATTCCGTCTGGTGTGGGATGCCAAACCGTGGATCTTATTCGCCATGCTGTTTATGTCCGTTTTCAATGGCGTCCGGCCGGTAATCGATGCCAAAATTGCCAGCCTGCTTCTTACCGCCTTGGGTGATGCAGGCGTTGCTCTGGTGAATAAAACGGAGTATTCCTTCTCCCATATTATGTACTATCTTCTGTTTCAGTTTGGCTTCATTTTCCTTGCCAACATCCTCTCACAGGCGTACAATATGGTGCTTCGTATTGCAGGCGAATTGGTAACCAATCACATCAAGATGAAAATGCTCTATAAAGCGCGCACCATTGATTTGGCCAGCTACGATCAGCCGGAATTCTATGAAAAAATGGAGAATGCCAATCGGGAAGCCGGCACACGGCCGATTCAGATTATGCGTTCCACGTTCAGCATAATAAGCAACTTGATTACCATGGTCTCCTTTGTGGCGGCACTTCTTGCGATCAGTAAAACGGCTCCCCTTTTGATCATTGCGCTGTCGCTTCCTTCCGCCATCATTACTTTTGTATACAGACGCAAAAACTTTATGTATATGCGCCGCCGTTCCAAAGCGAGACGTCAGATGGCCTATTACAGCAACACGGTAACGAACAAGGATTTGACTAAGGAAATCCGCTTATTTGATTTGTCCGATACGTTTATCGCTCATTACAAAAACACGTTTGAAAACTACTTCAAGGGAATCAAGAAACTGATCACCGACGAAGGCGCTTGGCACATCGGACTGGCCGGCGTGTCCTCTGCGGTAAACTGTTATTTGTTCTTATACATAGCACGCATGGTGTATAAGGGGATTCTTAAAATCGGTGATTACTCCTTTTATACCGGTGCACTGAAAAGCATTACCAGCGGATTCACCACGCTGATTGACACAACCGCCTCGATCTATGAGGGAACGCTGTTCATTGACAACATGATTACGTTTATGAATGAAGAGCAAACGGTAGTTCCCCGCCTTGCGGAACCGGCACACGTCAGGCGCCACTGCGGACACACAATCGAGCTCCGCAACGTAAGCTTCCGCTATCCCGGCACCGAGCGTATGGTGATCCGGAACGTGAACCTTACGTTGAGAGAGGGCGAGACGGCCGTTCTCGTCGGACTGAACGGCGCCGGCAAAACCACACTTATCAAACTGATTACCAGACTGTACGATCCCACGGAAGGTGAGATTTTCCTGGACGGTCGCGACATTCGGGACTATGAGCTGAACGAGCTGTACCGAATGTTCGGTATCATTTTCCAGGACTTCGGAAAATACGCTGTATCCGTAAATGAAAATATCGCCTTTGGCGATATAAGGAAAGGCATCGATGAGGATGACATTGCCCTGGCGGCCAAGCGGAGCAACGCAGATACCTTTATTGACAAATTGCCCGACGGGTACAACACACCGCTCATGCGGTATTTTGAAGACAACGGTATCGAGCTGTCCATCGGTCAATGGCAAAAGCTATCCATAGCCCGTGCTTTTTACAGTGACTCTGATATTCTGATTCTGGATGAGCCAACCGCCTCCCTGGATCCCATGGCAGAGCAAGAAATATTCGACCAGTTTGATACACTGCGGCGAGACAAAACCACAATTTTTGTCTCCCACAGGCTCTCCAGCGCTACGACCGCATCGAAAATTATCGTGCTTGAAAACGGAACGATCGCGGAAGAAGGCACGCACCGTGAGCTTATGGACAAGCACGGAAAATACTACGAATTGTTTACGACGCAGGCAAAACGATATATGGAAGAAGCCGTGGCCGTAAGCGAACCGTGATTATTGTTAAAAATGTTGTTTCCACTTCACATTTTTATCGTATTTTCTATGAATACTCCGTTGACATTCGACGGAAATACCCATATAATATAGTATATGCAAATTTTTTGACACTTATTTTTCAGGAGAACTGCCGTGATTGCGCAAAATTATGTTTCTGTATCCGCCGAACCCGTAAAAGTCGTAAAATTCGGAGGTAGCTCCCTCGCCGATGCGGAGCATTTCCGCATGGTGCAAAGCATCATTACC
The DNA here is from genome assembly GCA_045129535.1 of Eubacteriales bacterium. Taxonomy (GTDB): domain Bacteria; phylum Bacillota; class Clostridia; order Oscillospirales; family CAG-272; genus SIG701. The sequence continues at coordinate 2,739 of JBGVJO010000407.1, read as the reverse complement.
GCCGAATCCAGCCGCCGCTTCGTTGTTCCGTCTGCCCCCGGCAAACGCTTCAACGGTGACGAGAAAGTAACGGACCTGTTTTATAAATGCTACGAGGTATCCAATGACCGCGATGCTTTGAGCGAAGTCTTCGAGCAGGTCAAGGAGCGCTATGAACTGATCATCCAGGGACTTGGCCTGACCCTGAACTTGTCCGCCGAATACGAATCGATCGTCAGTGCAATCTCCCACCACGCTGGTCGCGACTATGCCGCCAGCCGCGGTGAATATCTGAACGGCATCATTCTTGCGCATCTGCTCGGATACGATTTTATCGACGCCGCCAAGGTTATCCGCTTCGCTGAGGACGGTTCCTTCGACAGCGAAACGACCAACCGCATCCTGTCCAAGGAACTGGCACTGCACGAGCGCGCCGTAATTCCCGGATTCTACGGTTCTATGCCCAACGGCACTGTTAAAACCTTCTCCCGCGGAGGTTCCGACATCACCGGCTCCATCGTTGCCCGCGCCGTAAATGCATGCCTTTATGAAAACTGGACGGACGTTACCGGCTTTTTGACTGCCGATCCCCGTATTAGTACGAATCCCCGCAAGATCGACGTAATCACCTACCGCGAGCTCCGTGAGCTCTCTTATATGGGCGCTACCGTTTTGCATGAAGATGCGATCTTCCCCGTTCGCTTTGCAGGTATTCCGATCAACATCCGCAACACCAACGCACCGGAGGAATCCGGCACTATGATCGTTGCGTCCGCAGACGCTAATACCCATACTCCCACGATCACCGGTATTGCCGGTAAGACCGGATTCTCTGTTCTGAATATCGAGAAAGATATGATGAACGCCGAGCTGGGCTTTGGTCGTAAAGTGTTGGAAGTAATCGAGGAATGCGGTGTAGCGTTCGAGCATCTTCCCTCCGGCATCGATACGATGAGTGTGATCCTGAGCACCCACGACATCGAAAAATGCCGCCAGAAGATCATCGACGGTATCTGCCACGAGGTTGAGCCCGAGTTTATCGCAATCGAGGACGATTTGGCATTAATCGCAGTGGTTGGCCGCGGAATGGTTAAGTCCAAGGGTACTGCCGCCCGTCTGTTTAAGGCATGTGCCGCTGCTGATATTAACATTCGTATGATCGACCAGGGCTCCAGCGAGTTGAACATCATCATCGGTGTGGATGCTAGCGATTTTGCCCGCGCACAGAACGCAATCTACCAGGAATTTGTAAAACACTGAAAAAATCGGGCTGCTGCCGAATCCGGCAACAGCCCGTTATGGATTTATTCCTCAAACAATGTGCACAGGAAGCTTCGTCCCGCCAAGGATGTGGAAATGCAGGTGCATCACTGACTGTGCCGCATCCTCTCCACAGTTGGAGATCACACGGTATCCGTTCGTAATACCCGCCAGCTTGGCAATGTGAGGAATCTTTTCAAATATTTTGGCAACAGAGCTGCTGTTTTCCTCATTCACGCCATCCATGGACGGAATGTGCGTTTTGGGAATAACGAGAACGTGCACCGGTGCTTCCGGATTTATATCGTGAAACGCAAGCATCGTTTCATCCTCATACACTTTGTTCGAGGGGATTTCTCCGGCAATAATTTTACAAAACAAACAATCCATAATTCAGACTCCTTTGCCGCCAGGCGGCCAATATCGTTGGTACTATGGTAGCATAATTTTGTCTGCAAATCAAGAGGAAGTTATGAAAGTATTCGACATCCATACCCATACATATCCGGAGGCCATCGCGGAACGTGCGGTAGTCAATCTGGGCAACTTTTATAATTTTGTGCCCGAGGGAAAAGGAACGTACAACGATCTCGTTTCTCAGGCCGCCGATAACAACGTGGGCGGGTATCTCCTTTTTTCCGTAGCGACCAATGCCCATCAGGTGCAGAAAGTGAACGATTCTATCGCCTCATTGGCAAAACGATCCCGGGAGGAAGGTTTTCTCACTGTAGGTTTTGCAGGAATGCACCAGGATTTTCCAGATTTTGAAGCAGAGATTAACAGATGCGAGGAGATGGGATTGCGTGGAGTGAAAATCCACCCGGATATTCAAGGAATCGACATCGACGATCCCAAATTGCTCACCCTGTATGAAATTGTCGCCGGCAGAATGCCTGTATATTTTCATATCGGGGATGATCGCCCGCAATACAGATATTCCGAGCCGAAAAAGCTGGCACGGGTGCTGCAAATGTTTCCGAAACTGGAAGTGGTAGCTGCTCATTTGGGCGGTTACAAGGCCAAGGAGGAAGCGATTGAATATCTGGCGGGCAAGCCAAACGTATATTATGATACGTCCAGCGCACTGTGGTACCAAAGCCCGGCTGAAGCCTCCGATACCATTCACAAACTGGGCACGGAAAACGTGATGTTCGGCACCGACTATCCGGTAATGAATCCGGCGTCGGAATTGAAGTTGTTTTCCCGCCTCACATTGACCGATCAGCAACGGGAGGATATCCTATGGAACAACGCCATTCGTTTCCTGAAGCTGCAGGAGTAACGGATTTGCGAAATATTTTGCCCAAGGATCAGACGGTATGGGAAATTCTGCGCCATACAGATCGCCCCATCGTTCTTTACGGTACAGGCAACGGCGGTGATAAACTGATCGATGCTCTCGCTCGAATCGGGCGCACGCCGGACGGTGTTTTTGCCAGCGACGGCTTCGTCCGCAGCCGCACTTTCCACGATATGCCTGTTCGCTCCCTTGCCGATACA
>JBGVJO010000406.1:0-6103 GCA_045129535.1 Eubacteriales bacterium | reverse complement strand
CTCACCGGAGGTGCACAGAATCTCGATTTCGGCACCGCCCACCTTCAAAACCTGTCCTGCGTGGGCCTTGATGATATTGGCATCCTTATAGGCACGCATCAGCGGACGGGTTTCGGCCGCGCGGCCTGCGTCGTTACAGTTCTTATACTGCTCGTTCGTTGAGAAGTGATGGATAATATTCTGAACGGTTACCTGACTTCTTCGGGCGGAATTGGTAAACATGGTAAAGCCGCCCACGTGGTCGCCGTGCGCATGCGTCAGCATCCAGGCAGCGATCACGATATTGTCCTTATCCACAGCCAACTCATACAGATTATCATAAATCAGCGAAACGGTTTCGTCCGCCATACCGCCGCCGTCCACAACGATAAAGCGACCGTCCTCCAGGCGGAAAATCATAAGCAGACCGATGGGATTGCCGTAAAAGGTTCCGGGCACGGTGCCCTCAATCCCGCCGTATCCCTCAAGGCCAACCAGGGTAACCGTGGGTTCACACACCTTCTCGTAGGCACTTTCCACGAATATATCCGTAGCGTATTTCTTTTCGATGGTAACGCGAACGTCCTTGCCGGAGGCCAGATAGGATGCGTGGACGATCATTTCGTCATTGACATAAGAAGCAAAGTGATTCTCCGCCATCTTGTTGTACGCAACACGGGTATATCCCGCGTTCTCCAACACCTGATAATAGGCCTCGAATTCCGTCAGATCCGTATCGTTGGCATACAGCATATAGCAGGCATCCGCCAGATCGATGAATTCAACCGATTCGTCTCTTGCGCCGTAATGGGGCATCTGCAAAAGGTGGTCGATTCCCGTTCCCTGCAGCGAATAATCCGCAGGAATCGAAAAGGTTCCGCTCTGTGCATTCCGTTTTACGTAATTGACAAACTGAGAGCATGCCTTGGCAAGGGATTTCTCATCCCACGCAGCGATGACCAGCTTCTCCCCCACCGACTGAATGAGGAACTCACCGTATCGGACGTTCTGCAGAACGTCCAGGCTCTCCTCACGGTTAGTCAAACCGATAAGGATCTCCTTCGCAGGAGCGCGCTTGCCGGAATCCACGTAGTCATCCGTCCAGTTCAGCTTCACGTCGGTGGCGGACTGAATCGCGTTCATAAGGCTGCGGGAGGCTTCCACAACGGCATCCGATGCCTCCTCGCGGATGATGATGGAGTATTCCGTTGCTCCATCCAGCACGATATGCAAATCCTGCAAAAGGGGCGTGGTGTCCACGCTGTCTCCAGTATCCTCGCCGGGAGTAGTGGTACTCGTGCATCCCTGTACGGCGATGGCGATCACCGCAAGAAGCAGGCACAAAAGCAGTTTGAGATATTTTTTCATCGGGGGTATCCTTTCGTTATTGTACGGAATGTCAAAAATGCAATACATATTTATTATACAAGAAATCGTTTTTCCGTCAATAGACTTTGGAGATTTTTTGAAATTACACACTCCTTAATTACGACTTTAGGGGCACATCCACTCACCAAGCAAGCGAATGTTACCTAATTGTAAAATCCGCAATGTTGCCCCTTGAAACATTGCTTTTTCTCCCAAAAAGATGTATAATTATAAGGTTATATAATGGAGTGCGTGCGCTCTGTTTCACTAAAAAACGGAAAGGAAAACAACTATGTTAAAACGGCTTGCCGGCTGCATTAAAGAATACCGTACTCCCACGATTCTTACTCTGGTATTCATCGTGGCCGAGGCAATCATTGAGGCGTTTATCCCCTTCATTACCGCCAATTTGGTGAATACCGTCAAGGCGGGAGCGGAAATCAAGCAGATTCTGCAGACCGGTCTTTTGCTCATCGCAATGGCGGTTTTGTCGCTATGCTGCGGCGGTATCGCAGGCTTCACCTGCGCCAAGGCATCCGCAGGCTTTGCCAAGAATCTGCGTCAGGCCGTGTTTCACAAGGTACAGAGTTATTCCTTTGAGAACATCGACAAATTCTCCTCTGCCTCTCTTGTGACCCGTATGACCACGGACGTGAGCAACGTGCAGATGGCCTATATGATGATCATCCGCACGGCGGTGCGGGCACCTCTGATGCTGATCTTCTCTATCGTTATGGCATACGTCATGGGCGGCGCACTGGCTACGTCCTTTATCGTACTTATCCCTTTTTTGGCAACCGGCCTGTTCCTCGTCAGCCGCAAGGCTATGCCTGCCTTCCGCCGCGTATTCAAGAAATACGACCGGCTGAATGAATCCATTGAGGAAAACGTGCGCGGTATGCGCGTGGTCAAGGGCTTCTCCCGCGAGGAATACGAAAAAGAGAAGTTCGGCGACGCCTCCGAGAATATCCGTTGGGATTTCACCAAGGCTGAACGCATTGTGGCGCTGAACGGTCCCCTTATGCAGATCTGCGTGAATTTCAATATGGTATTCGTTCTTCTCGTGGGCTCCCAGCTGATTATCCAGAGCGGCGGCGCCCTGATCGACGTGGGTGAGATTTCCGCTATGCTGACCTACGGTATGCAGATTCTGATACAGCTGATGATGCTGTCCATGATCTACGTGATCCTGACCATCTCCTCCGAATCCATCCGCCGCGTGGTGGAGGTGCTGGAGGAATCCCCTGCCCTGGCAAGTCCTGCCGATGCCATCACCGAGGTGAAGGACGGCTCCATCGATTTCGAGGGCGTTAACTTCAAATATTCCGCCAAGGCGGAAAAATTCGCTTTGGCGAATGTGAATCTCCACATCTGCTCCGGTATGACCGTGGGTATTTTGGGCGGTACCGGCTCCAGCAAATCCACGTTGGTACAGCTGATTCCCCGTCTGTACGACGTGACGGAAGGCAGCGTGAAGGTAGGCGGCATCGACGTACGCCGCTACGATCTGGACACGCTGCGCGGCGCCGTGGCCATGGTTCTGCAGAAGAACCTGCTCTTCTCCGGCACCATCAAGGAAAACCTCCGCTGGGGCAATCCCGACGCCACCGATGGGGAAATCGTCGAGGCCTGCCGCCTGGCACAGGCGGACACCTTCGTGCAGTCCTTCCCCGACGGATACGACACCATGATCGAGCAAGGCGGCACCAACGTATCCGGTGGACAGAAGCAGCGCTTGTGCATTGCCCGTGCTCTGCTCAAAAAGCCCAAGATTCTGATTCTTGACGACTCTACCAGCGCGGTGGACACAAAGACCGATGCCCAGATCCGTGCGGGATTTGCGCAGTACATTCCCGAGACCACCAAGATCATCATCGCACAGCGCGTAGCCTCGGTAGAGCACGCGGATCTGATCCTTGTTATGGACAACGGTACGATCTCCGCCATGGGCGATCACGCCTACCTGATGGAGAACAGCGAAATCTACCGCGAAGTATATACCCAGCAGATCGGAGGAGGTGCGGAAAATGAGTAAGAAACCGGCGGGAAATCCCCGCAAGCTTGACTTCCGCGTTTTGGGCCGTGTGCTCAAATTGCTGTTTGCGTCCTACCCCGTTCTGATCCCGCTCACCGTATTCTGTATCGTGTTCTCCGCCGTGGTGGCATCGATTCCCTCCATCTTCACCCAAAAGGTACTGGCTATCGTCACCCAATACACGGAAGCCGGCATGATGGACTGGGCCGTTGCCAAGGCAGAGATTCTGCCCAAGGTTCTGATCCTGATCGGCTTGTACATTATTTCGATTTTGTTCTCCGCCACCCAGGCTCAGCTGATGGCCTACATCACCCAGGGATTTTTGAGCAAGATGCGCCGCAAGATGTTTGACGGTATGCAGAATCTGCCCATCAAATATTTCGACACCACCAAGCACGGCGACATCATGAGCCACTACACCAACGACATCGATACCCTGCGACAGCTGGTATCCCAGTCCATGCCGCAGCTTCTGCAATCCTGCATTATCGTCGTTACCGTCTTCTGTATTATGCTGTATTACAGCGTATGGATGACGCTCCTTATCCTTGTGGGCGTTGTGGCGATGATCCTCGTTTCCGGCAAAATTGGCGGCGGCAGCGCCAAATACTTCATCCGCCAGCAGAAAACCCTGGGCCGTGCCGAGGGTTACGTACAGGAAATGATGAACGGCCAGAAGGTAATCAAGGTGTTCAGCCACGAGGAAGATGCAAAGGCCGGCTTTGACAAGATCAACGAGGAGCTGTTTGAGGACAGCTACCGCGCCCACGCCTACGCCAACTCCCTCGGCCCTATTATTATGAACATCGGCAATGTTCTGTACGTGCTCTGCGCGACGGCAGGCGGTTTGTTCCTTCTGACAAACTGCCCCAATCTGAGCATCTCCGGTCTTCCCTTCACCATCGACATTATCGTTCCCTTCCTTAACATGACCAAGCAGTTCACGGGCAACATCAACACCTTCTCCCAGCAGATCAACTCCATCGCCATGGCATTGGCAGGCGCACAGCGCATGTTCGGCCTGATGGATCAGGAGCCCGAGGTGGATGACGGATACGTAACGCTGGTGAATGCGGAAATTGCCGAGGACGGCACCATCACGGAGACCACCGAGCGAACCGGTCACTGGGCGTGGAAGCACCCCCACACAGACGGCACGCTGACCTATACGGAATTGAAGGGAGACGTTCGACTGACCGAGGTGGACTTCGGCTACACCGAGGAAAAGACCGTTCTCCACGACGTATCCGTATACGCCGAGCCCGGTCAGAAGGTGGCATTCGTCGGTGCAACGGGCGCCGGCAAAACCACCATCACCAATCTGATCAACCGTTTCTACGACATTGCGGACGGCAAGATCCGCTACGACGGAATCAACATCAACAAAATCAAAAAATCCGATTTGCGCCGTTCCCTGGGTATCGTGCTCCAGGAAACCAATCTGTTCACCGGCACGGTAATGGAAAACATCCGTTACGGTCGGCTGGATGCCACCGATGAGGAATGCCGTATGGCCGCAAAGCTGGCCGGTGCGGATGACTTTATTACCCGACTGCCCCAGGGATACAACACGGAATTGTCCGGCAACGGCGCCAATCTGTCCCAGGGACAGCGTCAGCTGATCGCTATTGCCCGTGCGGCCGTGGCCGATCCGCCGGTTATGATCCTGGATGAGGCTACCTCCTCCATCGACACCCGCACGGAGGCCATCGTACAGCGTGGCATGGACAAGCTGATGGAAGGACGTACCGTATTCGTTATCGCCCACCGTCTGTCCACCATTATGAACTCTGACGTAATTATGGTACTGGATCAGGGTCGGATCATCGAGCGTGGCAATCACGAAAAGCTGATTGCGGAAAAGGGTGTATACTATCAGCTGTACACCGGTGCCTTTGAGTTGGAATGATGCACTTGCCTATTCTTTAGTCACAATCGCCCGCCATCCGGCAGGACCAATCAAAAAACAAAACGCGGAGATGCAAAAGCATCTTCGCGTTTTTTCGTTTATTATCTTTACCGCTTGATTTCGGTGAAGCCGATCTTGCGGCGCACCTTGGACATGGTACGCAAGGTATCATGAGCCGCCTGCGCGGCACCGTCGGCCATAACCTTTTCCAGGTAAACCTTATCGTTCATAAGACGGGTGAATTCGCTCTGGATAGGTGCGAGAGCATCGGCACAGACCTCGCCGACCGCTTCCTTGAACACGCCGTAACCCTTGCCGTCGAATTCCTTCTCCACCTCGTCCATGGTTTTGCCGGCAAACACGCCGTAGATGGACATCAGGTTTTCAATACCGGCCTTGCCCTCGCCGCGGCGCACTTCGCTGCCGGAGTCGGTAACGGCACGCTTGAACTTGCGGAGAATCACGTCGCGAGGATCGAGAATGCGAACTACCGCGTTCTCGTTCTCGTCGGATTTGCTCATTTTCTTGGTAGGATCCGCCAGAGACATAACGCGGGCGGCCGCCTTGGGAATAAATCCTTCCGGCACCACGAAGGTATCGCCGTACACGCCGTTGAAGCGGTTGGCAATATCCCGTGCCAGCTCCAGATGCTGCTTCTGATCACTGCCCACAGGCACCAGCTCTGTCTGATACAGCAGGATATCCGCTGCCATAAGGGCCGGATAGGTGAACAGGCCGGCGTTGATATTGTCGGCATTCTTGGCGCTCTTATCCTTGAACTGGGTCATACGGGAAAGCTCGCCGAACATGGT
>JBGVJO010000405.1:0-2249 GCA_045129535.1 Eubacteriales bacterium | reverse complement strand
ACCTGACGTATTTCAAGGAACTGTCCATGTACATTCTGGCGGGCAAGCAGGCCCTGGAGCGGGAACGCACCACCACCCTTGCGGAGTTGAAAAAGAAGGCCGAGGAATCCGGCTTGCCGGAGGACGCGCAGAAGGCCAACGATTTTGCCGCTCTCTGCGACCGCTTCGAGAAGAAGATCTACGATCTGGAGTTGACCCGTATGGTATCCATCCAGATGGCTCCCCAGATCCGTTTGGTACAGAACAACGATACCCTGATGAGCGAAAAGATCCAGTCCACCATCGTGAACACCATCCCCTTGTGGAAGAGCCAGATGGTCATCGCTCTGGGCCTTGCCCATTCTCAGCAGGCGCTGGAAGCACAGCGCGCCGTCACCGATATGACCAACGAGATGCTGAAGAAGAACGCAGAGAAGCTGCACCAGGGCACCGTGGACATTGCCAAGGAATCCGAGCGCGGTGTGATCGACATTGAAGCTCTGACGCACACCAACCGGGAGCTGATCAATACCCTGGATGAGGTGCAGAAGATCCAGACAGAAGGCCGCGAGAAGCGTCTGGCCGCCGAGGCAGAGCTGGGCCGCATTGAGACCGAATTGAAAAACAAGCTTTTGAACATCGAGAAATGAAGTTTTTGAAATATAACCGCCCGCTGGCATGGTGTGTGCTGATCGCCATCGTGATCGCCGCCATTCCCCTGGGAGCGAATCTGTCCGTATCCCGCCTGGAGAAGGATCTGATCCGCATCTACGAGGAGGATTCCGGCCGCTACGGCTCCCCCCGGGCCGATCTGCGGCGGCTGGCAGACTATGGGGAGCAGCTCTGCTCCATCACCTCCGCGGTGCTGGGGGAGGACGCCTCCTTCCGGGATGCCGTAGATACTCTGCGCCGCTTGAGCGAGAGCGATCCCTTGCGGCAGAAGGACGGAGCGGATGCTCTGTACAGCGCCGCCGCCATGGCGTACAATCGACTGCTGACGGCCGAGGGCATCAGCGAATCCCAAAAGCAGTCGGCTATTTCCTGTTTTTACGAGATCGATTCCACCCGCACGCGGCTGATGAATCACAAGGAATTTTCCGCCGCCGCCGAGAAGTACAATCGGGCCATCCGATCCTTCCCCGGTGTGCTGAGCGCGGGCTCAGCCATTGATATTTATAAATAAAGGAAGAAAACTTTGAAAAAACATGCTTTCGGCGCACTGCTTTTGTGCGTATTTCTGCTGATTTCGCTCGCCGGATGCGGCGGGCGCTCGGGAGATTATTCTTCCCATATTCCCGATCCCACCGATACATTCTACGTGCTGGATACAGCCGGCGTAATGTCATCGGAAACGAGAAATTACATTGTTTCCCGCAACGACGCCTTGTTCGCCATGACCGGTGCCCAGGTGGTAGTTGCCTGCATCCCCTCCACCGAGGGAATGGATATCGGTGACTACACCACGCAGCTGTTCAATAAATGGGGTATCGGCTCCGCCGAAAAGAACAACGGCGTTCTGATTCTGCTCTCCATATCCGACGACAACTACTGGATTTTGCAGGGCAAGGGTTTGGAGGACCTTCTCTCCAGCGGCACGCTGAAGCAGATGGTCAACGCCGATCTGGAGCCCCACTTTGCCAAAAAGGAATACGATGCCGGCGCACGGGCTATGTTTGATTCCGTCTGCGCTCATCTCGCTTCCGTGTATAACGTGGATCTGACCGCGTGGAGCGGTGCGCCCGGTCCTTACACCCAAGGCGGCACGGACGCAAACGAGAGCAGCGGCAACACCCTGGATATCTTCATCTGGGCCATTCTGATCGTCATCATCATTCTGTTTATCGCCGCCTACTTCAATTCCTCATCCGGCGGCAGCAACCATCACGGCGGCAGCGGCGGACACCGACGTCCACGCACCCGCACCTACGTTGGGCCTATGTACGGCGGTCACTATCACCGTCCCCGTCCTATGCCTCCCAGCTACGGCCACCGACCCGGCGGATTTTCCGGCGGCGGTTTCTCCGGCGGAAGTCGCGGAGGTTTTTCCGGCGGCCGATCCGGTGGAGGCGGCATTTCCCGCGGCGGCGGTGTGGGCAGACGGTAAGGGGAAACCGTATGCTTCCGGGCTGCTCGCCCGGACCTCGCCACCTTTTCGAAAAAGGTGGACGAAAACTTTATCTGACATCCCTTTTTAGAGGTTTTTGGGGGTGCAGACCCTTTTTGCAAAAAGGGTCCGCGTCGTTCCCCCATCACATTTCAATCAACAAGGA
>JBGVJO010000404.1:0-2430 GCA_045129535.1 Eubacteriales bacterium | reverse complement strand
TATTGAGTCCAAGCTGGTGCCGGCGGCCGGTTATCCTCTGTATTTCGTGGAAATCCGCGGCATCCGCCGATCTCTGTCCTTGTCCAATCTGAAAACGGCCTATCTGACACTGACCTCTCCCATCAAAGCGAAAAAGATCATCCGGGAATTCAAGCCGGATCTGGTGGTGGGAACGGGCGGCTACGTGAGCTGGCCCGTGGTGAAGGCGGCATCCCAAATGGGAATCCCCTGCGCTTTGCACGAATCCAACGCGATCCCCGGTGTGGCGGTGCGTATGCTGGCACCGGCCGTAGACCGTGTATATCTGAATTTTGAGGAAACGGGACGATCCTTGAAATGTCCCGAAAAGCTGCTGCGCGTGGGCAATCCTACCCTTCACCCGGCTGTGGCTCCCACGAAGGAGGAGGCCCGCAAACTCCTGGGCATCCCCGATAAGTACAAGTATTTTATCCTGTCCTACGGCGGCAGTATGGGGGCGGAGCGGCTGAACGCAGCCGTGCTCAAGCTGATGCGGGATTTCACCGCCAAGCACCCCGAGGTCTACCACGTCCACGCCACCGGTGCCATCGAAAAGGAACTGTGCGGCACCTGGTTTAAGGAAATGGGACTGGATCAGTACGAGAACATCCAGCTGGTTGAATATATCTACGATATGCCCTACCGTATGGCGGCGGCGGATCTGACCATTTGCCGTGCGGGGGCTATGACCATCTCCGAGTTGGCTATGGGCGGAAAATGCGCTGTGTTTATTCCGTCCCCCAACGTGACGGCAAACCATCAGTATAAGAATGCCAAGGTGCTCCTGGACGCGGGAGCGGCAGCGCTCTTTGAAGAAAAAGAACTGGAGACCACCGAGGCGGCCCCTCTGACGGGAAAGGTTGCCTACCTGCTCTCGGAGCAGGGCGCGGCAGAGCGGCGGGCAATGGAGGAAAAGATCCGTGCCTTCGCCGTGCCGGATGCCAACAAGCGAATTTATCTGGATCTTTTGGATCTGGTAAAGAATAAGAAAAAATAAGTAAAAACAAATCCACGGAAAGGAGGAGATGCGGTGAACAAGACGGAGAGATTTCCCTCGTTCAGCGTGCGTGACCGGGCAGGGCAGTATGCCAAGACCAGACGTCACGTGCAGGAGATATACGGGGACGATGCCGTGCCCATTCGCACCCGGCGAATCGAACCGGATGGCGGGCTGTCGCAGAAGATCCGTGAAGCGGAAATTCTGTACGGGATGAAGGACAAAACGCCTGAGTCAAAATCCTCCTACCGCGTCCGCGAGTCGCTGACCCGATCGGCGGCAAGGTCCAAGGAGAAGCGGGAGCGGGCCTATGTGTATGCGGCGGCCGGGGCCACACCCACCGCCGGTGCAAGACCGAAATCCTCCTCGGGCGATGGAATCCGCGGTGGACCGAAGAAGGCCCATAGCACAAAACGTCCCTACAATCCGCCGGGCGGAATGGGGACGAGCCGCGGCAGTGCGCCGGATCCGGCTATGAATACGGACGAAATATTCATCAGCCAAAAGGAACGGGATGAAAGAAAAGTGGCTGCCTATCGGCTGGCACAACGGCGGAAGATCGGCCATCAGGTGCGAAGAGCCGTGTCGGCCGTGCTGTTGGTTTGCGTGTTTGCCGGCTGTGCCATGGCCACGGTGTACAAGCTGATGTACGTAATCCATAATATCGACGTGACGGGAATGGAGCGGTACGCCGCTGAGGATATATTGAACGCCACCGGTGTCAAGGAAGGCGCTAATTTGTATTCCTTCAGCTCCCGCCTGGCGGAAAATGCGGTTACGCTGCGCTATCCCTACGTGCAGAGTCTGGACGTGAGCAGAGAAGCTCCCTCCACGATCCGTATGACTGTTACGGAAGATACTGCCGTATTCTATGCGGAGATCTATGGGGAAACCCGAGCACTGAGTGCCACCTTGCGCGTGCTGGATCGGATCGGTGCGGAGGATATCGAAGAGATGGGACTGATTCATCTCCGTATGCCTGCGGTGGAATCGGCGATGGCCGGCCGCGTGATCACCTTCCGTGAGGAAAAGCATATGCGGCAGATACGGGAATCCCTTGCCATGCTTCTGGACTCACCGCTCAGCGAGAGGATCACGTCTGTGGAACTGCGTAATCCCCGGAATCTGTCCATGGTGGCGGACGGTCGGTTCCTTCTGGAGTTCGGCGACAGCACCGATATGGGCGTAAAAATGAAGATTGCCGGTGCGGTTTTAGCGGACGATTTGTTCAAAACCGACGTCAAAGCCCAGATCGATCTGAGCGTGAGCAGCTCTACCAGCGTAATTTTGGACAACCAGTTGAAGTTGGACACGTAAAGCGCTTTTGCAATTGTATAATAAATTTCTGCAGCTGCCAAATATACTTTCGTGCCCTAAAATGGTAAAAAATGCGCTGAAAATTAAAAAAATATCGA
>JBGVJO010000403.1:0-10720 GCA_045129535.1 Eubacteriales bacterium | reverse complement strand
TCAGTACTGGAATCAGGGACGCACCCAGGAAATCAAGGAACGGGTTCTGCACCTGTAAGGAGGCCGTATGCACTACGGTGAGATCAAAGACTGCGACATTGCCAACGGCATCGGCGTGCGGATTTCCCTGTTCGTATCCGGCTGCCGTAACCGGTGTCCCAACTGCTTCCAACCCCAGACCTGGGATTTCACCTACGGTGATCCCTTCACCGCCGAGGTAGAGGACAAGATCCTGTCCATGCTCCGCCCCGCCTACATACAGGGTCTGACCGTTTTGGGCGGTGAGCCTATGGAGGTGGAGAATCAGCGGGATCTGCTTCCCTTCCTCCGTCGGGTGCGGGACGCGTATCCCGAAAAAACCATCTGGATCTACTCCGGCTTCACCTATGAGGAATTGCACGATCCTGCCTGCCGGGCACGGTGCGAGGTCACGGACGAGATTCTGTCCCTGATCGACGTGCTGGTGGACGGCCGGTACGTGGAGGAAAAGCGAAACATTTCCCTGCGCTTCCGGGGATCGGAGAATCAGCGGCTGATCGACGTGCCGAAAACCATCGCTTCGGGATCGGTGGTTCTTTGGGGAAAATAAAAAAATAAGGAGTTGTTGCGTTTCGCAACAACTCCTTTTTCATTATGTATTCTTTTCCAGGAATTTCAGAGGCACGTAACGGAGCGCCCCGGGAATCACCTCAGCGCGGACGCCGCAGGCGGGGATAATCTCGCCGTCCAGGCAGATGCGGTTCACGGTATCCAGAGTGAACGCTTTGCAGCGGCGGTACTCGAAAATCGATGCAAACTGGGGTGCTACCGTCCAGGTTTCCATATTGACGTGGGTTCCGGCACGGTATGCGCCCACCACGGTCATAAAGCGGGCACGGGAGATGTTCTTCACCACCAACACATCGAGGAATCCGTCGGTGGGTGCCGCTGCCGGCAATCCCTTGAATCCGCCGCCGCAATAGGGGCAGTTGGCCACAGCGGTGAGCAGGAATTCACCCTCCATATGCTCTTCATCAATCAGGGTATCCACCCCGTATTTCTTGATGCCGTAGAAGGACATACCGGTTTTGATCGTGGGCTTTTTGGCTAGCACCTTTGCCACGCCGGCAATATAGGAGGCGCTGTTGTTCATGGTGTGCTTGCGTCGCAGGTCCTCGGACTCCGCCGCCACTTCGCAGTCGAAGCCGATGTTCAGCATATTGAGCACGTACCGTCCGTTGACGGAGATCATATCCAGCATGATGTGATCCTGTCCCTCGGGGGGATCGAAGGCCGCAATGCCGCGTACAAAATCGTTGCCGGATCCGGCGGGAACGATGGTGATGGACGCCCGCTTGCCGGCGCCGGCCATCATAATACCCGTGGCCGCTTCGCCTGCGGTGCCGTCGCCGCCGTACACCACGAAATGGGTATCGGGATCGTGGAGGCACGCCTCTGCGATATAATCGGAGCACTCACCGGAGCGCTCGGTCAGGTGAACCTCTGCACCCGCCTCCTCTGCCGCACGGCGGGCATCATTCAGATACCGTCCGTTGCCTGCCGCGGGATTCATTACGTATACAAGCCGTTTTGCCATACTGTTACCTCGTTTCCTGTCGATACGGGGGAATTTATGTCCTTATTATACAGGGATTTCGGGGGATTGTCAAGGGAGGGGGAAGGCGGCGGATTCTGTGGACTTGTCGGAGTTTGCTTCGGGCTATTCGATACATTAGGGTTATCCGAATACCAGTTTAAGCCCATCCATAAGATGTTCGTTACTATTTTTGATGGATGGGATATGGATAAGTACCGCTTTTCCATTGAATTTACGCAATAAATACCAGTATGCTGCATTGCACAAGTAACGTGTTGGCCTATCAGACACATAATTTGGTATACCTGCAGACTTTAATTGTGCTGATATATCCTCTAAATTCAATACGGAAAACTCCTTTGTATCTTTTTCTGCCATCTTCTCAATTCTTACCGTGTCAGTCAGGTTTTTATCTATTCCGAAAAGGATAACGGAATCGCAAGCGCAAATCAATGATTCAATATCCTTTCTCAATCCATCGAAAGAATTTGTCAACAAATAGCTGTCCGCAGAAATAGCTTTTACTAAAATGCACGATGCATTATTCTTCCCTTTGAATCCGATATGCAATTTTTCTTTCATACAAATCCCCTACTCTTCTGTATATAACTCATCGTAGTACCAGCGCATTGGGTTTTCGTAGATATATCGCAAATGTTCCTCGTAATCTTCCCGATTTCTGATAATGTGATCATTGAAATTACGTTGCCAAATGTTTTCGCCGTATTCTTTATTGCAAAAACGCTTAAACGTTGATACAAAATGCGAAACCGCCGAAGTTTGTCTTGTAGGGGGCGACGTCCTCGACGCCCCGTCATTTTGAACAAGCACCATAATGTGAATATGGTTTGGCATAATTACGTATCGGTCAACCGATATATTGTTATAGAAATTATTCAATTGGTTTATATATTTATCTGCGATTTTGCCATATGGCAATAATTCCGTGTCTTTCGGGGCGTCGGGGACGTCGCCCCCTACAATGCGAGATAATATTCTTCTGCGATTTTCCGTACATATTGTAAGAAAGTATGCCCCGGATGAATTATAATCAAAAGTTTTTAATCTCGTCGGTTTTCTCTTTTTCAATTCATTCATTTCCATCACCCATCTCATTATATCAAAAAATCGGCGGAGGGACAATCCTCTGCCGATTTTCTCTATTACCGATTCTTTTCTACAGTCTGGATGCGGAGCGCGGTGGCGGCGCCGATGTGGGTAGACGTACCGGCGGTGATGACCACACGGTCGCCCGTATCGATATAGCCGCTCATCTTGGCGCAGTCGATGGCGTGACGGTACATTGCGTCCTCCTCCGACTGGTAGAGAGCATGCACCGGGTACACGCCCCAGGAAAGAGCCAACTGATGGTAGGTCTTATCCTCCGGGGTGGCGGCGATGATGGGCTGTGCCGGGCGGTACTTGGACACGCACCGTGCCGTATAGCCGGATTTGGTCAGGGCAATGATGGCGCTGGCACCGATATCCCGGGCGGTGGTGCAGGCCGCATCGCAGATGGCGCCGGTGGCGTCATCGGTTTCGCTGTTGTACTTGGCAGGCATACCGTAACCAAGCTCAAAAGCATCCTGCTCCGCCTGGCAGGCGATCTTGGACATAACGCGCACGACCAGTGCAGGATCCCGTCCTGCGGCGGTTTCGCCGGAGAGCATGATGGCGGAGGTACCGTCAAAGACGGCGTTGGCCACGTCGGTGATCTCCGCACGGGTGGGGGTAGGGCTGGTAATCATAGACTCCAGCATCTGGGTGGCGGTGATAACCATTTTTCCTTCCTGATAGCAGCGGCGGATAAACTTCTTCTGCAGACCGGGAAGCTTTTCAAACTCGATTTCCACGCCCATATCGCCTCGGGCCACCATAATGCCGTCGGAATGGGTGAGAATCTCGTCGAAATTCTCCACGCCCTCTTCGTTCTCAATCTTGGCAATGATCTTGATCTCATGGCCGCCCCAGAAATCCAGGAAATTGCGAACGGCGATCACATCCTTGGCCGTGCGGACGAAGGATGCGGCAATAAAATCCACGTCGTTCTCCACGGCGAAGCGGAGATCCGCCTCATCGGCCTCGGAAATGTAGGGCAGGGACAGGCGTGCGTGGGGCACGTTCACGCCCTTGCGATTGGAAATGGGACCACCCTCCAGTACCCGGCAGATCAGATCGGTGTCGGTGGTTTTTTCCACCTCCAGGCGGATCCGACCGTCATCCAGGAGCACTGCGGTGCCGGGCTTCAGCTGCTTTGCCATATCCGTGTAGGTAACGGAGGCCATCTCGCTGTTGCCCAAGACGGGCTTACTCGTCAAGGTGAAGAGATCGCCGGTTTTGAGGACCGCTTTTCCGCCGTCAAAGGTGCCCAGGCGAATCTCCGGGCCCTTGGTATCCAGCATCACGGCGGCGGGGAGCTTCAACTCATCCCGCACGCGGCGGAATTTTTCAAGAGTTTCCTTGTGCATCTCGTGGCTGCCGTGGGAGAAATTCATTCTGGCCACGTTCATACCGGCGAGGAGCATTTCCCGCATCACGTTTTCATCACTGGATGCAGGGCCGAGGGTACATACGATCTTGGTTTTCTTCATAGGACATCCTCCAAAAATATAGTAAGGGGGACGCGGCAGGGTTTATTATTTCTGATTGGGTTTCTTCTGGATCTCGGGACGGGGGCTGATATCGCCGGCGGCATGCAGTGCCATACGGGTCAGGGCGGGGCCAACCAGCTCGTAAACGAGCACGGCGAACAGAACGATGTTGCGAATGAGAGTACCGCTTTCCTGACCAAGCTGGAGGGCGGTGATGGACATGCCCAGCGCTACGCCGGCCTGGGGAAGCAGAGTAATACCCAGATACTTAACGATAGAGGGGGAGCAGTGGGACATCTGGGCACTGATACGGGCACCCAAACATTTTCCCACGGAACGGGAGGCAATATACGCCACGCCGATGGCTACGATCACGAGATCGGTGAATACGCTGAGCTCCAATTCCGCACCGCTCATAACGAAGAAGAGCACGAACAGAGGCGCCGTCCACTTGTCGGTCTTCTCCATCAAATCCTCGGAGAAGTCACAGATGTTGCAGAACACGGTACCCAGCATCATGCATACCAGCAAGGTGGAGAAGCTTACGTGTACCGGTCCGATGTGGAAATCCAGCATAGAGAGGCCAACGGTCAGAAGAACGAAGGTAACCGCCATGCTCAGACGCTTACTGCCGGAGAAGAAGTGCTTCTCGGCACAGGTGAACAGATAGCCCATAATAGCACCGAGGGCCAGGGATGCCACGATTTCCACGATGGGATTTACCAGAATGGAGATCAGGTCCACGTTGCCATCCTGCAAAGCGCGGGCAACGCCAAAGGAAACGGCGAAGATGATGAGGCCTACGGCGTCATCCAATGCGACTACGGGAAGAAGGATGTCCGTCAGCTCGCCCTTGGCCTTATACTGACGTACAACCATCAGAGTAGCGGCGGGAGCGGTAGCGGCGGCAATAGCACCCAGGGTGATAGCTACGGGCAGCGACAGCTTATCCGGTGCGATGAAGTGGAAGGCGATCAGCGCCGCATCCACCAGCAGAGTGGTAACCACGGCCTGGAAAATGCCGACCACGGTGGCCTGTACGCCGTTTTTGCGAAGCTGGGACAGGCGGAACTCGTTACCGATGGAGAAGGCGATAAAGCCCAGCGCCACGTCGGAAATGATACCGAGGGAGGCGATCTGCTCCATGGAATTGAATCCCAGACCGGGGATTTGGAGAGCGCCCAGCAGATAGGGGCCCACCAGGATGCCGGCTACCAGATAACCGGTAACGGCGGGAAGCTTCAGCGGCTTCACAAAACGGGAAAGAAGAAGTCCTGCGAAAAGCGCAATGGACAGACAAAGCAGAGTTGTCATGATAGAAACAAACCTTTCCAAATTGCTAGTAAGTATGATATAAATAAGTACCTTTTGGATTCGGTCTCTATTATACGCCCTATTATGTGCAAAGTCAAATGAATTCACAAATTATTCCTTATTCCTTTCGCCGAAGATTCGGGAGGTTTTTCCCTTTTCTTGTGCGAGATGCACAAGGGGGCGTTTTACAATATGTGCAAATACCACTATCCCCGCCCCATTGACAGAACAAGTGTTCTTGTTGTATAATGTTTCCACGGCGAACAAATGTACCGAAAGGAGGGCGCCTATGACAGAAGAACAAAAAGAGAGGTTTCTCACCCGCTTCTCCCGTTATTATCTGAGGGAGGAGGCGGCAGAGGAGGCAGGGATCACGGACGATGAGGCCGCGGCCTGTCTGAAAAAGAAGAGCACCCGGGCCATACTGGACGATCGCATTTCCGCCCGCCTGGCGGGGGATATGCTGCGCCGCATACACAGGGAGTACGAGGCCATCGCCTTCGGCTCCTCGGAGGACATCCGTCCCGGTGATCGGATCCGCGCGCTGGAAATGCTCCGCCATCTGGCATTGGATTCCGCCAGGGAGGACGGCCCCACGCTGATCATACGGTGTGAGTATGTCTGAATCCGTCGTCCAATTCAACCGGGTATTCGCAGAGGTCAATCGAAGCCAATGCCGCTATCGCCTGCTGTGCGGCGGCGCCGGCAGCGGCAAAAGCATGAACACCGCCCAGGATTTCATTCTGAAGCTATCCGACACTCGCTACCGGGGCGCCAATCTGCTGGTGGTACGTAAGACGGAAGCCGCCTGCCGATACAGCGTTTTTGAAGAGCTGGTGGGCGCCGTTTCCCGCATTTTCGGCTCCGACGCGTCCCGCTTCTGGCATATCCGTCAGGAACCCATGGAATTAACCTCGCTGGTGACAGGTGGGAGGATCATCTTCCGTGGGATGAAGGACGAAAGCCAAAGGGAACGCCTCAAAAGCGTGGCCTTTGAATCGGGCAAGCTGACGTGGATCTGGTGTGAGGAGGCAACGGAATTGTATCGGGCGGACCTGGACATTCTGGACGACCGCCTCCGCGGGGATCTCAGCGCGATAAATCCCGCGCTGTATTATCAGATCACCATGACCTTCAACCCCATCAGCGCCGGCCACTGGATCAAAAAACGGTTTTGGGATGCTCCCCCATCACCGGACGTGTTTCTCCATCACAGCACCTTTCGGGATAACGCCTTCATCGGCAAGGAATACGCCGCCCGTATGGAAAGGCGTGCCGTGGACGATCCGGAGGGATACGCCGTCTACGCCCTGGGCGAATGGGGCAGCAAGGGCACCGGTCTGATTCTGACCCGTTGGCGGGTTACGGATATGGATCCCGCCCCGGAGGGGTACGATTCCGTCTGGATGGCGCAGGATTTTGGGTACAACCACGCAGACTGCCTTTTGCTCATCGGTTTGAAGGATGGGGCAATCTGCGTTCTCAAGGAGTTGTACGTAAGGGAAAAGGACACCGCCGAGATCATCGCCCTGGCGGAGGAGGCCGGCTTTCCCAAGCATCGCCCCATGTACTGCGACAGCGCCGAGCCCGATCGGATTCGGATGTGGCAAAAGGCGGGATGGCGGGCCATGCCCGTGGTGAAAGAGCCGGGATCTGTGGCTTCCCAAATCGATTATCTGAAGCAGCACGAGATCCGCATCGATCCCCGGTGCAAAAACGTCATCGACGAGATCTCTGCCTGGCAGTGGATGCGGGACGAGACCACCGGCGAGACGCTGGACGAGCCCACTCCCTTCCACGACGATGCCATGGCGGCGCTCCGTTATGCAACCGAGCCCCTTCGCCGCGCCGAGCGCCGCATCCGCACCTTGCCCAAAAATGCGCTGGGCATCTGAATCCCCTGCCCTTCTTCCTTTTTCGCCCGTGGGGCGTTCTTTTTGGGCCGGGAAACGAACAAATGTTTTTATTTTATGAAAGGAACCATCTATGCAAGATTCCAAAGAAATCCTTTTGCATCTCAGCGCATTCATGCGCACCGATGCACCCCGTCTCACCCGACTGAACGCCTACTATCTGGGGAAGCACGACATCCTTCGCGCACCGAAGGATCCCCTGAAACCGGACAACCGTCTGGTGAACAATTTCTGCCGCAACATCACCGACTGCACGGTGGGCTATTTTATGGGCCGCGGCATCCGCTATGCCTCCTCGGACGATCGAACCATGGAGATGATCCACCGCGTCAGCACGGAAAACGACGAGCGTTTCGTCAATAACGCATTGGCAAGAGATCTTTCCGTATGCGGACGTGCCGCGGAGCTTCTGTGGTACGACGATCTGCTCCATCCCCGCTTCACCCCTCTGTCGCCGGATTCCGTGATTCCCGTGTACGACACGGGTGTGGATCCCCGATTGAAATACGCCATCCGTTACTACGCCAAGGCGGACGGAAAAACCGTGGTGGAGGTATACGATGCAGAAGATATGAGCGTATACGATTATGAAAACGGTACGCTCACCCACAAGGAAACCACGCCCCACTTTTTTGGGGACGTGCCTGTGATCTTCTACGCCAACAACCGGGATCTGCAGGGCGATTTTGAGCCGGTGCTGTCCCTGATCGACGCCTACAACCGCCTGCAGAGCGACAGCGTCAACGATTTCGAATTGTTCGCGGACAGCTATCTGGCCATCTCCGGCATGGGTGCCGCCGATGAGGAGGATCTCGCCCGCATCCGTCGGGACCGCGTGATCCTTCTGGACGATCACGGTGAGGCCAAGTGGCTGACGAAGAACGTGAACGACGTGTACATCGAGAATATGAAATCCCGCATTGCGGGAGATATTTACCGATTCTCCGGCACCGTGGATATGGCGGAGGAAACCCTGGCGGGCAACGCCCTCTCCGGTGTGGCGATCCGTTATCGCCTGCTCAATTTCGAGAACCGCGTGTCCGTAACGGAGCAGTACTTCCGCCGTTCTCTCCACGCAAGATGGCAGATGATCTGCCGCCTTCTGAATCTGTCCGGTGCCCGCTACGACGGAGATGCCATCCGCGTAATCTTCACGCGAAATCTGCCCGGATTGCCGGAGGAAGCGGCGGATATGGCACAGAAGCTGTCGGGCATTCTTTCCCGCCGTTCCGTGATCGAGCATCTTCCCATGGTGGAGGACGCCGACGCCGAAATGGAGCGAATCCGTAAAGAAAGCGGGGAGGTGTGTGAGGAATGAGTGACGAGCGCGTAAACGATACGGACGTAATCCGTGAAGAAGAGATCACGCAAGTGGAAGAAGAGACCGCGCAGGACAAAGAATCCCTCACCGCCGCCTACGAGGCGGGACGGGCGGAGGCCATGAAGGAAACCGACGCCCGCATTACGGAATTGGAAAGCAAGCTGAGGGCGGCACAGCAGGCCGCCGCCCGTCGGGAGACGGAGATTCTTTGCGGCGCCTATCTGCGAGAGCGTGGACTCAGCGAGGAGATGACCGCCTTCCTTTTGGCCCCCGGTGAGGCGGAGGTCAAGGAAGAAACGCTGCTCCGCCGTGTGGAGGCTCTCTCCGGCGCGGTGGAAGCCGCCGCTATGCGGGAATTGCAGGCCCGCGCCTCTCGCATCCGCCCCGAGGGCGGAAAAAGCGCCCCTCTTACGGGGGCCATCATCCGGGATATGCCCATCGCCCGCCTGGCGGAGCTGATGGGATAATCCCACCACACGTATATACTGATAAAATGAAAGGAATTACCAAATGAATACCATTTACGACAATACTGTTCTGGAAGCAAAACTGACCGAGCTGCTGAACTCCAAGCTGGAGGTTCGTTCTCTTATGACCGTAGACGATTCTCTCACCGAGAGCGCCGGCCTGACCAAGGTGATCAACCGCTACACCTACAACGGCACCGTAGAAACCTTGGACGGCGGCGAGGCCAACTCCACCGCCGGCACGCTCCGTTTCACTCCCGAAACCTACACCGTAAAGCGCTATCAGCAGACCTTCCGCTACAACGACGTGGAGGCCATGAAGGACCCTGCCCTCATCGATATGGCACTGTCCGGCGCCGCTGACGTAATGGCCAACCAGCTCCGCACCGAATACTTCGATCAGCTGAAGCAGGTACGCCACCGTCACCCCATTGCCTCCGACACCGTGTCCTACACCGACATCGTGGACGCGCTGGGCAATCTGGGCCGTGAGGTGGAGGACGGTCTCTTCATTCTGATGGGTACCGACGGCCGTACTGCCATCCGCCGCGACAGCGATTTCATCACCGCGCATCAGGGCGACATTCTGTACAGCGGCCAGTTCGGTACCCTGTGCGGCATCCCCGTTCTGTTCTCCAAGCTGGTGCCCGCCGGCAAGGTGATCATCACCGAAAAGGCCGCCGTGAAATTCTTCGTGAAGCGTGAGGCAGGCCTGGAGCAGAGCCGCGACATCGAAAAGAAAGAGAACACCATCGTATACGAGCGCCACGGTGTGATCGCACTGGTGGACGACACCTCCTCCGTGATCCTGGGCAAGGCGGCGCCCGCCCTGACCGCCACCGCCACTCTGAAGGACGGCGCTGTTACGCTGAGCGTTTCCGGCAAGAGCAAGGAAGACGGTAAGATCTTCTACCTGGCCGATGCAGATGCACCTCTTCTGGGCGATGACGTTTCTATGTGGAACGAGTACACCGGTACCGCCATCGAGGCCGGCAACGCCAAGTGCATCGCCGTGGCTGAGGTGGACGCAAACGGTCTCGTCGTGAAGAGCGGCTGCGCTGCACTGAACTAAACTTCCCCAAATTGCACCCAAGGAGGCTACTATGATTACACCACAGGAAATGCGTCTCAGACTGGGGATTGACCCCTCGGACGACGCACAGGATCCCCTGATCGCCCTGCTTCTGGAGGGGGCAAACGCTTACGCACGGACATATTGCCGCTTGCGGGACTATGAAGATGTGCCGGATCATCTGATCGTGCAGATGACACAGGAGGATTACGGCCGACTGGAGGGGGCGGGGATTTCCTCCGCCACCCTTTCCGGTGCCGCGGAGCATTACCGCTCCTCCTACAGCGATGACGTAATGGGGGCACTCCGTGCCCTCCGTCATCCCGGTACCGTAAGGAGGGGCACTCATGCGTAAGCGAATGCAGTCCGTGTGCACCTTGTACGACGTGCCCCACGTCCGCCCGACCGGGGAGGAGGAATCCCGCTGTCTTGGCGAGATTTCCGCCCTTCTCGTAGCCCGTTCCTC
>JBGVJO010000402.1:0-6299 GCA_045129535.1 Eubacteriales bacterium | reverse complement strand
TGGGATCCTCCATGCCGTTGTTGGTCTCAAAGAGCATATAGCCGTGCTTGATGGAGGCGATCATATCCTCCAGCTTGTCCTTACCGGGGCAGAAGAAGGTGTTGGTCATACGGGAGTAGGCCTTCCGCTTGTAGGACTGGCGGCGGCCGTTGCCCGTGGGCTCGCATCCCAGCTCGGTGGCGGAGGCCAGATCGGAAATGCCGGCCACCAGGATACCGTCCTTTATGATCTGGGTGTCACCCGCCAGCACACCGTCGTCGTCGAAGAAATAGGAGGCGGTGGAGAAAGCGGAGGCGGCGCCGTCACGCATGTTGCAGATGGGGGAGGCCACGTACTTGCCCACGAACTGCTTGGCAAGGGCACGATCTTTCACGAACTGATCCATCTCCACGCCGTGGCCGAAGGCCTCGTGGGCGATCAGACCGGAAATGGAGGGATCGGTGATCACGTCGTACACGCCGGGGGTGATGGGCTTGGCGGAGGCAAGCTTCCGCGCCTTTTCCACCAGTACGGGAATGAGGGCGGGCATGCCGTCCATGGCTTCCTTCATCAGATTGGAGTAGGTGCCCTCGTGGGCCATCACCATCTTTTCGCCGTCGCGGAAGACGGCAATACCCATGATGTTCACCCAGGAATAGAACTGATCCAGCTCCCGGTTTTTGGAAATGAACAGCTTGGACACGGTGAAGGGCATCAGGCGGGCCGTGGCGTTGATGACCCGCTCATCCTCCTTCAGAATTCCGTCGCGGATTTCCTTGGCGAAGGTGAGGAGCTCTTCCTCGGAATAGTCGTCAAAGTCGCAGGGACGGGAGAAAGACTTGATTAGGGGCTCGTCGCTCACGGTGGATACCCGGATCTGGCGATCGTCCATGGCGGCAGAGGGCTGGACGGCGGCTACGATCTTCTCGGCCAACGCCTTGGCATCGCCCCGCACGTCGTCCAGGGAATATTCAAAGAACGCACGTCCGTCGTGCATTTTCACAACGAAGCCGCATTCGGTGAGGCTGCCCTCACTGATGTCGGTCATTTTGCGGTTGGCCAGAATGGCGGTGGACTTTACGTCCGCGCCGAGAATGCCCACGTAGGCATATGTTTTGGACAATTCGTCAACGAGGGCGTGACAGTCCTCCCGCCGCGAATTCAGAAACTCGGAAAACGGCATAAGTATCTCCTTTGCTTTGTGGTGTTTTTGTTTACTGTTTCCATTATATCACAAATTGAAAAAAACGAAATAGTTTCCGGGAAATTTGTTGTGGAGTAAGAAAAAAGCAGGCGAATGCCTGCTTTCTGTTTTGGTCGGAGTGACCGAGTTCGCGCACAGCACGAACTCGCTTGAACACAGCGCTGCCCACCGCCTGTCGCTCGGGATACTCCTTGCTTTGGGCGGAAAAACTTCGAAAAAACGCCGCACCGTGGCGTTTTTTCATCGTTTTCCCTTGGTCCCGAACCGTCAAAAAAACGTTTTTCTGACACTTTACAGCCATTTCCCCCGCGTTTCGTTCGGTGAAAGATGCTCTTGTGCACTCTTTCGTCCGTTGTTTCCATATGTTCCGGATCTGTTTGTGGTCAAATATGTGGTCGTGCTTCACTGCCCTCGCTTCATTCAGCAGAGAATACCCATGATCTCCCCTTAAAATCAAAAAGAAAACAATTTTTTCGGTTTTGCTTGGTCGCTTGAACCAAGCGGCTGTATAAAAATCAGTATTTTTTTATCGATTGGGTGGAATTTTCGGAGGGAATGTGCTATAATGTACCCGAGCTTATGATCGTACCTACAGGGGAGGATGACTGTATGAACGTACTCCATATGAAATACGCCGTTGAGGTAGCCCGTATCGGCTCGCTCAACAAGGCGGCAGAGAAGCTGTATATTGCTCAGCCCAATCTGAGCCGTGCCATCAAGGAATTGGAGTCTTCCCTGGGTATTACCATCTTCGACCGCAGTGCCAAGGGCATGGTGTTGACCCCGGCGGGTGAGGAATTTATCAACTACGCCAAGAACATCCTCAAGCAGATCGACGAGGTGGAATTGATCTACAAGCAGGGCTCCCCGAAAAAGCAAAAATTCTCCATCTCCGTGCCCCGCGCTTGCTACATATCCGACGCCTTTGCCCAATTCTCCAAGAACATCGAGGGCGGTATGGCGGAGATCTTCTACAAGGAAACCAACTCCCAGAGAACCATCAACAACGTACTGAATAATGATTACAAGCTGGGCATCATCCGCTACGCCGAGAATTACGATAAGTATTTCAAGGATCTGCTGGAGGAAAAAGGGCTGTCCTACGAGATGGTGGCCGAGTTTTCCTATGTGCTGATTATGAGCCGGGACAATCCCCTGGCCGAAAAAGAAGACATCACCTTCGAGGACCTTCCCCCCTTCATTGAGATCGCCCATGCGGATCCTTACGTGCCCTCTCTGCCTTTGTCCAAGGTGGTGAAGGAAGAATTGCCCGACAACATCGACCGCCGTATCTTTATTTTTGAGCGGGCCAGCCAGTTCGACTTGCTCTCGGAAAATCCGGAAACCTTTATGTGGGTGTCTCCCGCCTCCGAAAAGGTGCTGCAAAGATACAACCTGGTCCAGCGGAAGTGCGCGGATAACCAGAAAATATATAAAGACGTTCTGATTTACAAAAACGGATACAGATTCTCCAAATTGGATAACTGGTTCATCACAGCACTCTGTGAGTCCCGTCGAAAATATCTGAAGGAAGTTTGATTTTCCACTCCCCGTGTGCTGGTGCATGCGGGGATGTTTTGTTTCCCGGGCGGTGTTATATCGTCATATATATCACCGCTATACCTTTTATATCATTCCCGGCTTGCAAAAAACGTGCTACAATGGTACCGTAAAAATATGGCATCATCCAATCATTCATATCGAAATCGGAGGAAGCACAAATATGGAAACCAAGGCGTACACAGTCGTTGACAGTGTAGAGAAGCTGAACGAGGCTCTCGCAAGAATAAGAGAAGCACAGAAGGCGTTCTCCACCTACACCCAGGAGCAGGTAGACAAGATCTTCCTGGCAGCAGCCTCTGCGGCGGACAAAGCACGGATCCCGCTGGCAAAGATGGCGGTGGAAGAGACCGGCATGGGTATCGTGGAAGATAAGGTGATCAAGAATCACTACGCTGCCGAGTACATCTATAACGCATACAAGGATACCAAGACCTGCGGCGTGATCGAAGAGGATACCGCTTTCGGCATTAAGAAGATCGCAGAGCCCATCGGTGTGATTGCGGCGGTAATTCCCACCACCAACCCTACCTCCACGGCGATTTTCAAGTGCCTTCTGGCGCTGAAGACCCGCAACGCCATCCTGATCAGCCCCCATCCCCGCGCCACGAACTGCACCATTGCAGCGGCAAAATTGGTGCTGGAAGCAGCCGTGGCAGCAGGCGCACCCGAGGGAATTATCGACTGGATCGACGTCCCCTCTTTGGAGATGACCAACACCGTTATGAAGGAAGCGGACATCATCCTGGCCACCGGCGGTCCCGGCATGGTAAAGGCGGCCTACTCCAGCGGTAAGCCTGCTCTCGGCGTAGGCGCCGGTAACACCCCTGCTATCATCGATGAGAGTGCGGATCTCTTGCTGGCTGTAAACTCCATCATCCACTCCAAGACCTTCGACAACGGTATGATCTGCGCCTCCGAGCAGTCCGTCATCGTACTGGAGAGCATCTACGATGCGGTTAAATCCGAGTTTGCCGCCAGAGGATGCTACTTCCTGAACCCCAGAGAAACCGAGCGCGTGCGCAAGACCATCCTGATCAACGGTGCATTGAACGCGAAGATCGTTGGTCAGAAGGCCTCCCGCATTGCGGAGCTGGCCGGTGTGACGGTTCCTGCCGGTACCAAGATCCTCATCGGTGAAGTGGACAGCGTAGAGTTGTCCGAGGAATTCGCGCACGAGAAACTGTCCCCCGTTCTGGCTATGTACAAGGCCAAAACCTTCGAGGAAGCCCTGGATAAGGCAGATAAGCTGGTAGCTGACGGCGGTTACGGCCACACCTCCTCCGTATACCTGAACGAGGTTACCGAGAAAGAAAAGCTTGCCGCATTTGCCGCCCGCATGAAGACCTGCCGTATCCTGGTGAACACCCCCTCCTCTCACGGCGGTATCGGTGATCTTTACAACTTCAAGCTGGCGCCCTCCCTCACTTTGGGATGCGGATCCTGGGGCGGAAACAGCGTTTCCGAAAACGTGGGCGTGAAGCATCTGTTGAACATCAAGACCGTAGCCGAGAGGAGAGAGAATATGCTTTGGTTCAGAACCCCCGAAAAGGTATACATCAAGAAGGGCTGTCTCCCCGTGGCGCTGGATGAATTGCGCACCGTGCGCGGAGCGAAGCGTGCCTTCATCGTAACCGACACCTTCCTGTATGAGAACGGCTATACCAAGCCGATCACCGACAAGCTGGACGAAATGGGCATCCAGCACGCCACCTTCTTCAACGTACAGCCCGATCCCACCCTGGCCAATGCCACCGAAGGCGCGGCACAAATGCGGGCGTTCAATCCCGACACTATCATCGCCCTGGGCGGCGGCTCCGCTATGGACGCGGCCAAGATCATGTGGGTATTGTATGAGCATCCTGAGGCTGACTTTATGGATATGGCTATGCGCTTCATCGATATCCGTAAGCGCGTATACGGATTCCCCAAGATGGGCGAGAAGGCATACTTCATTGCCATCCCCACCTCCGCCGGTACCGGCTCCGAGGTAACTCCCTTCGCCGTTATTACCGATGAAAAGACCGGCGTTAAATATCCGCTGGCCGACTACGAGCTTCTGCCCAATATGGCTATCATCGACACGGACTTCCATATGTCCGCCCCCAAGGGACTGACCGCCGCCTCCGGTATCGACGCCGTTACCCACGCCGTGGAAGCCTATGCGGCTATGCTGGCCACCGATTATACCGACGGTCTGGCACTCCGTGCTCTCAAGACCATCTTTGAATACCTCCCCCGTGCTTACGAGAACGGCCAGACTGACGTATTGGCCCGGGAAAAGATGGCCAACGCCGCCACTATGGCCGGTATGGCATTCGCCAATGCGTTCCTTGGCATCTGTCACTCCATGGCACACAAGTTGGGCGCCTTCCATCATCTGCCCCACGGCGTTGCCAATGCGCTGATGATCGAGGAAGTGCTCCGCTTCAACGCCGCCGAGGCTCCCGTGAAGATGGGTACCTTCTCCCAGTACGATCATCCTCACACCCTGGCGAGATACGCCGAGATCGCCGACTATCTGGGCATCAAGGGCGACACCGATACCGATAAGCTGGAGGGACTGATCCGCGCCATCAACGAGCTGAAGGCGAAGGTGGGCATCAAGGCAACCATTCGCGATTACGGTATCGACGAGGCAGACTTCCTTGCCCGCCTGGACGATATGGTAGAGCAGGCATTTGATGATCAGTGCACCGGTGCGAACCCCCGCTATCCTCTGATGAGCGAGTTCAAGCAGATGTATCTGAACGCCTACTACGGCAATCATTTCACCGAACCCGAAATGCCGGTGAAGGACATCAGCGAAACGGTCCCCGATGCCATCAAGACCCCCTACCGCAAGGGAAGAAAAGCGTAAGAGAAGGAGGCGTTTGCCATGAAACTGGACAGAGTAATTGCTGTAAGAAACAATAAAACGATCTATCGTGACGGAGATCACTGCGTAAAGGTATTCAATGCGGAGTATTCCAAGGCGGATGTGCTGAACGAGGCCCTCAACCAGGCAAGAGTCGAGGAAGCCGGCGTGCGGATTCCCAAGGTGCTGGAGGTTGGTATGATCGACGGCAAGTGGGCCATCACCTCCGAGTACATCAAGGGTAAGACCCTTGCCCGCCTGATGGAAGAGGATCCGGATAAGAAGGAAGAATATATTGAGATGCTGGTGGAATTGCAGATGGGCGTGCACCTGAAAACCTGCCCCTTGCTCCACAAGTTGAAGGATAAGATGAACCGCAAGATCGCCGAAACCGATCTGGATGCCACCACCCGGTACGATTTGCATACCCGCTTGGAGAGCATGCCCAAGCATGCAAAGATCTGCCACGGCGACTTCAATCCCTCCAACATCATCATTGCCGAGGATGGCACGGCCTACATCCTGGACTGGGCTCACGCCACCCAGGGTAATGCCTCCGCCGACGTGGCACGCACCTATCTTCTGTTCTGGCTGAAGGGCGATATCGAGGGCGCAGAATTTTATCTCAACACCTTCTGCGAAAAGAGCGGTACGGCGAAGCAGTATGTGCAGAAGTGGATGCCCATCGTGGCCGCATCC
>JBGVJO010000401.1:0-1922 GCA_045129535.1 Eubacteriales bacterium | reverse complement strand
CATTTCCGCGACGGCCATCGCGGATAAATTGGGTCTGAATGACGTGCAGGTCCGTAAGGATCTGGCATCGGTCAGCGGCAGCGGCCGCCCGAAAACCGGCTATAATACACTGGAGCTTTTAAAGCAGCTGGAAACGTATCTTGGGTGCGGCTCCAGCTCTACTACCGTGCTGATCGGTGCGGGCAATTTGGGAAAGGCGCTGATGGCGTATTCCGGATTCGATGATTACGGTTTGGAAATCGTCGCCGCCTTTGACCGCAATCCCCATTTGATCGGTGCGAATATAGGCGGAAAGCCCGTGTACCCAATGGAGAAACTGGGTGAGTTTTGCTGCAAGCACTCCATACGTGTTGGCATTATTACGGTGCCGGCCACGGTGGCACAGACGGTTTGTGACGAACTGGTCAGCCACGGTGTCCGTGCGATCTGGAACTTCGCACCAACCATATTACGGGTGCCCGAGGGTGTACAGGTGGAGAACGAAAATCTGGCATCCTCTTTGGCGGTTTTATCCCAGCATTGGCGTAAAGTATAATCCAATTATCTGAAATCGTGTAATAAGCAGGAGGTATTCGCTATGTCCGAGATCCTTCGACTGAAACGGTCCAATTGCCGGCACTGTTATAAATGCATACGGAATTGTCCTGTGCAGGCAATCCGCTTCTATGGCAACCAGGCATATATTGCCGACGATATGTGCGTGTATTGCGGGCAGTGCCTTATGGTTTGTCCTCAGAACGCCAAAGAATATATTGATTCTACCGAGGCTGTGTCCGCTCTTTTGGCGGGTGATAATACGGTGATTGCTTCGGTTTCCCCCGCCTTTGCCGCCTATTACGGCACGGGCTTTGCAGCTTTGCGCCGCGCTCTTATGCAGCTCGGTTTCACGGATGCAGAGGAAACTGCAGTGGGCGCCGCCCTTGTGCAAAAGGAATATGAGCGTCTGCTTGACGCGGGCGAGCGTGATATAATCCTCACCTCTGCCTGCCATACGGTGAATTTGCTGGTTCGTAAGTATTATCCGGAGCTGGTTTCTTGCCTGGCGCCCGTTGTGACACCTATGGAAGCCCATAAGAATTATATCACCACCGGAAATCCCGATGCCAAGGTCGTTTTCATCGGCCCCTGCCTGTCCGCGAAGGATGAGGCGTTGGCCGGTGCGGCGGATGAGGTGCTTACCTTCAGTGAATTGGATCTTATGCTGGAGAAGGGAGGCATCACCCTGGAGACGGAGGAAATCAAATCTGATGCGGCGGACAGTGCCGGACTGTATGCCGTTGCCGGCGGTATTCTGAAGTCCATGCGCCTTCCTGACAAGTCCTATACATATCTCTGTGTGGACGGTATGGATAACTGTCGTGCCGTTCTGGATGAGATTGTAAGCGGCAAGATTCATCGCTGCTTCCTTGAAATGTCTGCTTGTAAGGGCGGATGCGTGGGCGGTCCCGTTATGAAGGAATATGCTGACGCTCCCATCGCCCATTACCAGGCAGTTGCCGCTCGGGCAGGGAAGACGGAGATTTCCCCGGATTCTATTCCGGCAGAACAACTGTGTCGGGAGTTTACTCCCATCCCCGTGACCGTGCATGAGCCCGACGAGGAGGATATCTGTGCCGTGCTGCGCCGTATGGGCAAGCACCGCCCGCAGCAGGAATTGAACTGCGGCCATTGCGGATACAATACCTGTCGGGAAATGGCGGCGGCAGTCTGCCGCGGCAAGGCAGACGTCAATATGTGTCAGCCCTATGTGATGGAGAAGTCAGAGCATTTTACGTCCACTCTGTTGGATAATACTCCCAACGGCATTCTGATTTTGAACGAGAATTACGAAGTACAGAGAATCAACCGCGCGGCTATGCATATGCTGCACATCGATTATGCTTCCGACGTACTGGATAAGCCCGTTATGAACATCATGGATC
>JBGVJO010000400.1:0-1763 GCA_045129535.1 Eubacteriales bacterium | reverse complement strand
TTAAAATGGGTCTCGAAGGGACGTGCGGCGGCGCCGCCCGCGTTGGACACCAGCATGGGGGTTTCCACTTCCATAAAGCCCTGAGCGTCCAGGAAACGGCGGATGGTGCTGATGATCTTGGAACGCTTGATGAAGGTATCCTTGGATTCGGGATTGGTGATGAGATCCACATAGCGCTGGCGGTAGCGCATATCCACGTTGGTCAGGCCGTGGAACTTCTCCGGCAGGGGCTGCAGGCTCTTGGAAAGCAGGGTCATCTCCGTTACGTGAAGGGAGATCTCACCGGTCTTGGTCTTGAACACGGTACCCTTTACGCCGATGATATCGCCGATGTCCAGCTTCTTGAAGCCGGCGTAGGGCTCCTCACCCAGGCTGTCCCGGGCAACGTACAGCTGCATCTTGCCGCTCAGATCCTGGATATGGGCAAAGGACGCCTTACCCATAACGCGCTTTGCCATCATACGACCGGCCAGGGTGACTTCCTTATCCTCCAGTTTCTCAAACTGCTCACGGATCTCCTCGGCGTGGTGAGACACGTCGAATTTGGTGATCCGGAAGGGATCGCTGCCGGCATCCTGCAGGGTCTTCAGCTTATCGCGGCGCACCTGCAAAATCTCGCTGAGCTGAGGCTCGGCTGCTGTATTCTGCACATTGTTACGAATTTCTTCTGCCATATCGCTACTTTTGTATCCGCCGATGCGGAAACTTCCTTTCTGTGGTGTCAGTTATCCTTAGAACGGCCAACGGCCAGAATCTTCACTTTATATTCGCCGAAGGGAGCAACTACGGTTACTTCCTCACCCACCTTGGCACCCAGCATAGCGCTGCCCAGGGGGCTCTGATCGGAGATGCGGCCCTGCATGGGATCGGCCTCGTTGGAGCCAACGACGTTGTACTCCACTTCCTCGTCCATATCGCTGTCATACACGCGAACGAAGGAACCCAGGTTCACTACGTCAGCGCGGATCTCGCTCTCGTTGATGATGGTTGCTTCGTTGATCAGCTTTTCCAGCTCGGCAATACGGGTAACGGTCTTTGCCTGCTCGTTCTTTGCTTCGTCGTACTCACTGTTCTCGGACAGATCGCCAAAGGCTCTTGCCTCTGCAATCTGCACTTTGATCTCGGGGATGCGAACGTCTTTCAGATACTGAAGCTCGTCTACAAGCTTCCGGTAGCCTTCTTCCGTATACTGCGTCTTCTTTTCGTTTTCCATTGGTGGAAATCCTTTCGTCATTACGCTGGCCTAAGCGGGCAGCAGATTATTTATTGAGTTCAGCGACCGCCGCCTGAAGCTGATTGTCCTCTTCATCGGTGATCTTATAGATATTCTTTTCCAGCATCGCGCCGGCCGGCTCCACCACCACGTCGGGGGTAACGCCCACGCCGTCGTAATTATCGGAGAAGGGCGGGCAGTAGTAGCGGTAGGTTACGCTGAGTCCGCTGCCGTCCGACAGCTGACGGATGGTCTGCATCGATCCCTTACCGTAGGTCTGTGTGCCCACGATAACGGCCTTGTCATAATCCTGCAAGGCGGAGCAGAACAATTCAGCCGCGCTGGCAGTATTTTCATTGACCAAAACGGCCATGGGAACGTCCAATGCCTTGGCATCGGAACGATAGATTACTTCCTCGTTACCGTTCCGATCTATAGTGCGGATCACGGGGCCGGAGGGAAGCAGATAATCCAGAACGGAGCAGATCGCCTGCAATTCACCGCCGGGATTGTTGCGCACATCCACCACCAGGCGGGTACATCCGCCGGC
>JBGVJO010000399.1:0-5178 GCA_045129535.1 Eubacteriales bacterium | reverse complement strand
CGTCGTCAGAAGAACAATCCTTGCCTGATCGGTGAGCCCGGCGTTGGTAAAACCGCTATTGCTGAAGCGCTGGCGCAGAGAATCGCAGACGGCAATGTGCCGTACAAATTGAGAAATTATGAGGTTTGCCTGGTGGATCTGACGGCTCTCGTAGCCGGCACCCAGTTCCGCGGTCAGTTTGAATCCCGAATGATGGGACTGTTGTCTGACGTGAAAAGTGCAGGCAACATCATTCTCGTAATTGATGAAGTGCACAACATCGTCGGAGCCGGCGATGCGGAGGGCAGTATGAATGCGGCCAACATCCTTAAGCCCGCACTTTCCCGAGGCGAGATTCAGATTATTGGCGCTACTACGCTGACTGAATACAGAAAACACATCGAAAAAGATTCTGCCTTGGAGCGCCGCTTCCAGCCTGTCACGGTAAATGAGCCCAGCATGGCGGATACGGAGTCCATTTTGCGCGGAATCAAGCACTATTACGAATCTTATCACGGAATTCGTATTCCCGAGAGTGTACTACATGCTGCCGTAACGCTGAGTGAGCGGTATATAACCGAGCGTTACCTCCCCGATAAGGCCATCGATCTGATTGACGAGGCCGCTGCACAGATTTCCTTGTCTTCCCCCGAAATCAATGAAAAGCGGGAGTTGGCTGACAAGCGCACCGTGCTTCAGAAAGAGGCAGATGCTATTTCTGCGAAAGCCGCTGAGGGTGAAACCGACGAAGAAACGTTTAAGCGCCTGGCAGACATCAAGGTGGATCTGCTCCGCCTGGAGGAACGCTACAATGTGGTCTGTGATGCCTGTGAACTGGTCGAGATGACCGTACAGGATCTGGCACAGGTGATCGAAACCTGGACGGGTATCCCTGCCGCCACCATCCACGAAAATGAATACGAGAGGCTTGCCCGCCTGGAGGAGAATCTCAGCAGCCGCATTATCGGACAAGGTGAGGCTGTGTCTGCCGTTGCCCGCGCGATCCGTCGGAACCGTGTTGGTGTTTCTTATAAAAGAAAGCCTGTTTCCTTTATCTTTGCCGGCCCCACCGGTGTCGGTAAAACGGAATTGGTCAAGGTGTTGGCCAATGAGCTGTTCTCAACGCCGGAGACACTGATTCGCCTGGATATGAGCGAATTTATGGATAAATTCTCCGTGTCCCGTATTATCGGTGCACCTCCCGGATACGTTGGCTACGACGACGCAGGCCAGTTGACGGAGAAGATTCGCCGTCGTCCTTATTCCGTCGTGTTGTTCGATGAGATTGAAAAGGCACATCCGGACGTAATGAATATTCTGCTTCAGATTTTGGATGACGGACGTGTGAGCGACGCGCAGGGAAGAGTGGTCAGTTTTGAAAACACGGTCATCGTTATGACTACCAATGCCGGCTCTTCCAAAATGTCCAACACAGCGGGCTTTGCGGAGAATCTGCACAGTGCGGCTCACGACCGCACGATGAAGGCACTATCTGAGTTCCTTCGTCCGGAGTTTTTGAACCGTGTGGACGAGATTATCACCTTCCATACCTTGACGCAGGATGATTTTACCGCTATCGCCGCACTTATGATGGGCGATTGCGCGGCCCTACTGGCGGATAAAGGTATGAAACTGTCCTGGACGGATAAGGCACTGAAGCTTATTGCGGAAAAGTCCTACTCGTCCAAATACGGCGCCCGAAATATGCGCCGCTATATACAGACCGAAGTGGAAGATCGTATTGCCGCTGAAATTATTGCTCAACACGGTCAGGTGGCTGCGTTGCACGTCAGCGTGCGCGACGGCGCAATCGCCGTGCAGGCTCTCTGATTATGAAAAAACAGTCCAATCGCTGGCACGCCGTAAAATGTGAAGATGTGCTGCGGGCATTTTCTACCAACCGATACAAAGGTCTGCACTCCCGCGACGCCGCCGCACGGCGGTTTAGAGGCAGGAATGATGCGCTTTGGAGTACCGATCTGTCGGATCAGCATCCTTCGTTTTTTCATCAGCTTTGCGACTACACGACCGTTTTGTTCGTGCTTGCCGTGATTCTTGCCGCGTTGTTTTCCTACGCTTCGGAAAGCTTAGCCATTTTGTTGCTTTTGGTTATTTCCGTGGGAATTCGGGCCCTTGTCATTTTGTCAACCAGGAAAATACTCCGACAGAATGCCAAATACACGCGTCCGCGCTGTCGTGTTATGCGGGACGGCAAATGCCTGTATTTGTTTGCCGATCGGGTTGTTGACGGTGATATCATACTGCTCTCAACCGGTGATACTGCGCCCGCTGACGTGCGGTTGATATCGGGGGACTTGGTTGTCTCCGAGGTGTATTTGGACGACAATCGTCGGCAGGTGCAGAAACGTGCTGATGCTGAATTGACAGAGAAAACTGTCTGGACGGAGCGATCCAACATCGTGTATGCTACGTCCACTGTGTTGAACGGTGACGGAGTCGGTGTGGTTATAGCCACTGGAGAAAACACGCTTGCTTACGCGCAGAAGGGGCGTGTTTCATTCCCCAAAACGGATGGATCCCATATGGTGCGGCGAGGTGTTGAGTTAAGCCGGACCGTCTCCTTCAGTATGATGGTTTTGTGCGGTATTTATTTGATAATCGGCATATTTGCTAAGCGAAATCCCGCGCCGATCGACCAGCTGTTTTTATCCTCAATCG
Source organism: Eubacteriales bacterium (assembly GCA_045129535.1). Taxonomy (GTDB): domain Bacteria; phylum Bacillota; class Clostridia; order Oscillospirales; family CAG-272; genus SIG701. Next base: position 2,520 of record JBGVJO010000399.1, on the reverse strand, counting down.
CTCTTATCGTTTCTTCCTCCAGTGAGTTACTGTGCACGGTGGTTTGGGGAATGATGTCCGAGGCAATGCAGCGTATGAGTGCGGAGGGTTCGTGTATTGCCAAATCCGATTCCGTTGTGGAAAAGCTTGCGATGACGGAATGGCTGGTCATCGGAGGAGAGCATCTTTTGCGCACAGGTGAGTTGTACATCCATTCGTGGTGCGGCGGAGACATGCACTTTCATGAATACGCCCCCGACACAGCTCCTGCTGAGGCGCTCCTTCGCGTGTGCAGCAGCATTGAGCGTTGCTTCCCCGGAAGCGGTTCGCTTTCAGCCGGCGCTGACGCTGAAAACCGGGCGGAATACCAGGAGATTGTTTCCGCACTAAAATCCCGTCGCGCGTGGCATACCTTACCTGATATGCCTCCGTGCACGGAATCGGTTGTTTGTAACGGTATGATCACGTCGCTGGTGGCTGAGGAAAACACCCTGTACGCTTGCGTATGCGGTGACATGGATGATGTGATCGTCTGTTGTTCCAAGGTAATGACGGAGCACGGACTACAATCCATAACAAGTGCGGAAATTGCCGTTGCCCGTACCCACGCCCGGTATTGTAAGGCGCATGGAATAAAAACAATTGCGGTTGCAAAGCGCGTGTCTCCGCTCAATCATCTCGATAGGCCCGCCTCTGTGCAAAACAGCATGATCTTTTTGGGGTGTGTAGCCACGGACGATCCGGTGGATCCGGAGATTCGTGAGTTGCTTGCACACTGTCGTTGTGGCGGCATACGTGTCGCTTTGCTATGCGAGGATCCGTTAAGCACGGAGCATGTAGCCCGTGTGTCCGGCCTGGTTGCAGACGGTGACACGATACACGTTTGTGGTATTCATCAAATCGATGAGGGAATGTCCCGCACAGATGGATCCAATCTTTTGATTCGATCCTCACCGGGAACGGGATGCAACGTAATTCGCGAAATGCAGAAGCATTCCCGCAACATCGTATATTTGGGTGACAGAATAACCGATTTGCCTGTCCTCAAGGTTTGCCCGGTGATTTTCGCGGAAGGAAGACAAAAGCGGCCCTCCGACGTAGTGTCAAGACGTGCGGATGCGATCTTGCTCCGTGCAGATACTATAAGGGAACAGTGCGAAGCTTCCAGCGTTAGTTCAGCTTTGAAAGCGATATCGACGTGCCGTTGTACGGCGGAAAATATACACTGGAGCATTTTGTACTTACTATTGTCACAGACACTTCGGTGCGTCCTGGCGCTGTTTTCACTGTGTACCGATATGCCTCTGCTGTCGGCGACGCAGGCCTTGTTGCTGGGCTGCGTGATGGATTTCCTTGCCGTAATCGCCATGGCGTTTCGGCCAAACTCCCCAGATGCACTGGCAGTGAATCGGAAGCGGCTAAAGATGCCGGGGTGGAATAGCGGTGTGATTGCCGCGGTGGGCGTCGGCATTCTTTCAGGGCTTTGTTTATCCCTGGCAGGGCTGATTGTATCTCGTTTTTTTGCAGTGTTTGATCCTGCCGCGCTTGCAATTACGCGTCTTGTCGGCACTATTTTAGTTTCTGCTGTCGCTATGCACTTGTGTGCGGGTCGCCGCAGTGCAAAAAGGGGAACCAAACGAAAGATTTCGCTGGTCTATGTTGCCTATCTGACAGTTGTGGGAATATTGATTGGAGCTTTGGTATATTCCGGCATTTTCGGATACTGCATTACGGACTGGCGCGTGTGGGCAATGTTCGCCACTCCCGCAATCATTACCTGCGTTATGTTAATAATTTACAAAAATGCACAGGAAAACTGAATAAAATGAAGAGGAAGATACGGCTTAACACCGACTTCCTCTCTTTTTTCACAAAATCTCGTATTTTCTTTGTGAAAAATACTTGTATTTACGAGTAAAATATAGTATAATATTGTGGATAAATTATAATTATTTTTTGGCAGGTGAATTTTACTAATGGCAGAAGAATGTACCCATGACTGTTCCACGTGTACAGCGAACTGCTCCTCGAGAGATAAGGGCCAGATTGAAAAGGAACCCTTGAATCCTCAGAGCACCGTGCGTCACGTGATCGGAATTGTCAGCGGAAAGGGTGGCGTGGGTAAATCCATCGTCACGTCTATGATGTCCGTTTTGATGCGCCGCCGTGATTTCGGTGTCGGCGTGCTTGATGCGGATATTACCGGACCATCTATTCCTAAGGCATTCGGCACAAGCGGCGACGTTTTCAGCGATGGAAACGGTTTGATCCCTCTTAAGACGAAAACCGGAATCCAGATGATGTCTGTAAATCTTCTTCTCGAGGATGAAACCCGTCCCGTTGTTTGGCGCGGCCCTGTGATCGCAGGCACTGTAAAGCAGTTCTGGACGGACGTTATTTGGAACGATGTGGACTTTATGTTTGTGGATATGCCTCCGGGAACCGGCGACGTACCGCTGACTGTATTCCAGTCGCTTCCTCTCGACGGCATCATCATTGTCACAACCCCTCAGGAACTTGTCTCCATGATCGTCAAGAAGG
>JBGVJO010000398.1:0-4314 GCA_045129535.1 Eubacteriales bacterium | reverse complement strand
TCACGGCCGTCTACAGTATCGCAATGAAGCAATCCTCCGTTGCGATTCGGAACGACAGCAGGACAATACAAGCCTATTTTACGGTATTCATCCATTAACTTGAACCAGCCTTCGATTCTGCGCTTATCGCTAAAAGTGTTGGATAAATATTTTATCACGAGTTTACGATGTCCGTCGTCTACAATATATACTTTTCTATAATCATCATCTCCACGACACAAATCCAATGTTTTTACAACGGTCACTTCTGTATCATAGTAAAGCGATAGTGGGTATTCCATGATTTGCCCATACCTTTCTTTTTAATACTATTTGGATTGTCATTTCATTATTATCAGAACACGTTTGGCAGACTATGTTGCCGGGCGTATAACTGTCTTATGAATCCCGTGCGATCTCCGCGCGGGATTTTATTGCATAAAAGCGAACCGGGGAGGCATATGCCTCCCCGGGAAAACTCAGTAATTATTTGTACTTACGCTTTCTTGCCGCTTCCGACTTCTTCTTTCTCTTTACGCTGGGCTTCTCATAGCATTCTCTCTTACGAAGCTCGGCCTGAATGCCGGATCTCTGACATACGCGCTTAAAACGACGAAGCGCGGTGTCCAGTGATTCATTTTCTTTAACTCTGATCTCTGCCATCCATATCCCTCCCTTCGGTTACGGAACATGAGACATTATTATCTCTAAAGTATTATACTACTATCCCTACGGCTTGTCAAGAACATTTTTCCGTTTCCCGGGGATTTTCGTAAAATTATTTCGCTACGATATTAAGGATCTTGCCGGGAACGTAGATTTCCTTGACGATGGTCTTGCCGTCCAGCAGAGCGGCGATCTTCTCGTCTGCCTTGGCGGCGGCGATAGCCTCATCCTGCTTTGCATCAGCAGCGATGCGGATGGTGCTCTTCACCTTACCGCAGATCTGCACGGCGATCTCCACCGTTGCATCCTGGGTCTTAGCTTCGTCGTACTCCGGCCAGGGAGCCACGGCGCACAGGCCCTTGTTGCCCAATGCTTCCCACATTTCCTCGCAGATATGAGGAGCGAAGGGACACAGCAGGCGCACGAACACGCCCAGCTCATCCTTCGTCAGGGAGCCGTGCTCGTAGATGCCGTTGATAAGCGTCATCATAGCGGCGATGGCGGTGTTAAACTTCATATCCTCGATATCCTGGGATACCTTCTTCACCGTCTTGTGAACGAGAGAGGTGATGGCCTCGGTTTCACCCGTGCCGGATACCAGATCGGACAGACCGGCCACGCGCTCCAGGAAGCGCTTGCATCCCTTCACGCTGTTCTCGCTCCAGGGAGCGGCAGAGGCGTAATCGCCCATAAACAGGGTATAAACACGGAGAACGTCGGCGCCGAATTCATCGACTACGTCGTTGGGGTCTACTACGTTGCCTTTGGATTTACTCATCTTCTCGCCGTCGGGACCGAGGATAAGACCCTGTGCAGTACGCTTTGCGTAAGGCTCATCCACCGGCACTTCACCGATATCGAAGAGGAATCGGTGCCAGAAGCGGGAGTAGATCAAGTGACGGGTTACGTGCTCCATACCGCCGTTATACCAGTCAACGGGCAGCCAGTACTTCAGATTCTCCTGGGATGCGAAGGCATTCTCGTTCTTCGGATCCGTATAGCGGAGGAAGTACCAGGAAGACCCTGCCCACTGGGGCATGGTGTCGGTCTCACGCTTTGCGGGGCCGCCGCACTTGGGACAAGTGCAATTCACGAAGGATTCGATCTTGGCCAGGGGGCTCTCGCCGCCCTCACCGGGAGCAAAGTTCTCCATATTGGGCAGGCGGAGCGGCAATTCCTCATAGGGAACGCCCACCATGCCGCAAGTCGGGCAATGCACGATCGGAATGGGCTCGCCCCAATATCTCTGACGGTTGAACGCCCAGTCCTTCATCTTGAACTGGATGCCGCGCTCACCGATTCCCTGCTCGGACAGGTACTCGATCATCTTGGTGATGGCTTCTGCCTTGGTAGCGATGCCGTTCAGGAAGCCGGAGTTCACCATCTCACCGTCGCCGGTGTAGGATGCTTCCTCAATATTGCCGCCGCGGATAACCTCGATAATATCGATACCGAACTTCTTGGCGAAGTCGTAGTCACGCTCGTCGTGGGCAGGCACGGCCATAATGGCACCGGTACCGTAACCCATCATTACGTAGTCGGAAATGTACACGGGGATCTCCTTGCCGTTGGCAGGATTGATCACCGTCAGGCCTTCGATGCGGACACCGGTCTTATCCTTGACCAGCTGGGTACGCTCGAACTCGGTCTTCTTGGCACACTCGTCCTTGTACGCATCCAGATCGGCGATGTTGGCGATCTGAGAGCGGTATTTTTCGATCACCGGATGCTCGGGGGCGATAACCATGAAGGTTACGCCGAACATGGTGTCGGGGCGGGTGGTATAGATACGGAGGAAATCGTCGGTGCCGCTGATGCGGAAGTTGGCGAAAGCGCCCTCGGACTTACCGATCCAGTTCTCCTGCTGGAGCTTGATATTGGGCAGATAATCCACCTTGTCCAGACCGCCCAGCAGCTTATCCGCATACTCGGTGATCCGCAGATACCAAACGTCCTTGGACTTCTGTACGATATCACTGTGGCAGATGTCACACTTACCGCCCTGGGAATCCTCGTTGGAGAGGACTACCTTACAATGGGGGCAGTAGTTGACCAGGGTTTTTGCACGGAACACCAGTCCTTCGTCGAACATACGGCGGAAGATCCACTGGGTCCACTTATAGTAATCCTCCTCGGTGGTATCCACAACGCGATCCCAGTCGAAGGAGAAGCCTACCCGCTTCAGCTGAGAGGTGAACTTCTCGATATTCATATCGGTTACCTTACGGGGATGGATGCCGGTCTTGATGGCATAGTTCTCCGTGGGCAGACCGTATGCGTCAAATCCGATGGGGAACAAAACGTTGAATCCCTGCATACGTCTCTTGCGGGATACAACCTCCAGACCGGAATATGCCTTGATATGACCTACGTGCATACCGGCTCCGCTGGGATAGGGGAACTCAACCAAACCGTAGAACTTCGGCTTGCTGTGATCCTCGGATGCGTGGAAAACACCTTCGTTTTCCCATCTGTCCTGCCATTTTTGCTCAATGGCCTTAAAATCGTACTTCATGTTCTTTCCTCTGTATATTTTTGAAAAAATCTTAGTCTTGTTTATTGACTGCTGCACTTGCCAACGGCAAGTGCCCTTGCCAGCTGTGCTACAGTTATAGTCGACTGTATGCAACCCAGACTGCACCTCGGAGAATTTTCCGTCAGGGAAATTCTCGCGCACTTGCCAACAGTTGAGCTACAGTTATAGCCATCTACAGGGCAAGTGCATCAGTCCTCCGTCAGCAGACCGGAAATATCCTGCTCGCTGGTACCCTCGTACAGCTTCTCCAGATTGTAAAATTCTCTGGCATCCCGGCTGAATACGTGTACCAAAACACAACCGTAGTCAATCAGTACCCAACCGCCGTTGCCCTTGCCTTCCGTATGATTGGGAGTAATACCGCAAAGGGAAAGCTTGTATTCCACCTCATCGGCAAGAGAACGGATCTGCGTGCTGGACGTACCGTTGCAGATAACGAAATAATCCGCCAGAATCGTCTGCTTCTCCGTATGAAGCAGGCGGATGTTCCGCGCCTTTTTGCTGTCCAGGACGGTAACGGCATACTTCGCAATCTCCTCAGGAGATGCATCGGGCGTCAGCGGGAGCTGCTCGGCCGCGGGAGTATCGATGATTTTGTTTTCTTCCATTGTGAATATCCTTTCAAAGATGGGGATTACTCCTCATCCGTTGTTTCTGTTTTCGGGTGTTCCTTCTTGGGTTTTGTGGGAATGTTGATGGATCCGTCCTGAATCTCCTCCGCCGTATATTCGTACAGATAAGCGGCTTTGTCTGCCATATAGGCCTCGTGGATCGCCTCGGACTCCGTATTGGTAAACACGCGGGACTTATCAAAGATGGAGTCAGTGATGTCCTCGGTGTAGATATTGAAGCAATCGTTGATGATCTGCAAAGTGGCCCCGCGGTTAATGACGTAGGAGCCGCCGGCATAGTCACCGGGCACCGTCAGCATCCGGACATTGGCGAAGTCCACGCTGAGGGCATTTTTACCGAAATATATGAAATCGGTGGCGGGGATATCCGTGGTGAGATTCTTGATCACCTCGTTGACCAACGTGTTCAGAACGGACATATTGGTCAGACTGATGGAATTCTTAACCTTTTCCATAAAGGCGGTCATAAAGATCTTCTGTGCGTTCACACGGCCGATATCC
>JBGVJO010000397.1:0-1126 GCA_045129535.1 Eubacteriales bacterium | reverse complement strand
GAAGCTGATTGCTTACTGTCTCGGAAACGGAATCACCACCCTCACGCCGGAGATCGTCCTCCACGTGAGTGCCCCCGCTTTGCGGGAGGATGCTTTTGCCCTGGCCAACGCGGTGTTGGCAGGGGATCGCACCGCGGCGCTGTCCGCTTTGGACGTGTGCCGGAAGCAGAAGGAAGAGCCTATCGTGGTTCTGGCATCCCTCGCCCGGGTTATGAGCGATCTGCTCACCGTATCGGTGATGGTGGACGGCGGCGCCGATAAGGCAGAAATTGCCCGTTCCCTGAAAATGCACGAATACAAGGCCTCCCTCTACATCAAGAGCGCCAAGGGATTCGGCACGCCTCGGCTCGAGGCCTCCCTGAAGCGGTGCCGCGATGCGGATCGGATGATGAAATCCTCCTACGGCTCGGGCTATCTGCCGCTGGAGCGGCTGATCTGCACCATGCCCCAAGGCGGCAAAAGTGCCCCCAAGGGAGGAAAATAACCATGGAAAAAGAAAAACTGCACGTTCCCTATCCCGTGATCGTGGAGGGTAAGTACGACAAGATCCGCCTCTCGGGTGTGATCGACGGCGTGATCCTCACCACGGCGGGATTCGGTGTGTTCAATCATAAAGAGAAGCTGGCGCTGATAAGAAAGCTCTCGGAGCCGGGCGGCGTGATCGTCCTGACGGACAGCGACGGTGCCGGCAAGGTGATCCGCTCTCACATTACCTCCGCTCTCCCGAAGGAGAAGGTGCATCACCTCTACATCCCCCAGATCAAGGGGAAGGAAAAACGAAAATCCGCCCCCTCCAAGGAGGGAACCCTGGGCGTGGAGGGAATGGACGACTCCCTTTTGCGGGATCTGTTCTTGCCCTTTTCAGCCGATGCTCCCGCGGCGATTGCCCGGGGCGGCATCACCAAGGCGGACTTGTTCGCCCTCTCCCTGACGGGAGCGGACGGGGCAGCAGATCGGCGGGATCGGCTTTGTGCCCGATTGGGCTTGCCCCTGGGTATGACGCCCAACGCCCTGCTGGATGCTGTGAATATTCTTTATAATAAGGATTCCTTTATGGAATTGGCTGCGAACGATCTCACACAGGAGGAGACCCAGTGAAAGCCTTATTTGAAAAGTATCGGGAAAT
>JBGVJO010000396.1:0-2815 GCA_045129535.1 Eubacteriales bacterium | reverse complement strand
CGATGCGGCGGCTCTTTTTTTGACATATTTTCTCCCAATTACCTTTTGTGTTCCCGCTGATCTTTGGCGCATGAAAGCCTCCCTCCGAGAGGGAGGTGGCACGCCGACTTCGACACAGTCGAAGGTCGCCGTGACGGAAGGAGCTTTCGGAAGGTAAAATTTCGCCGAATTTTATTGTTTACGCACTCTCCCTCAGTCGCCTAACGGCGACAGCTCCCTCCCGGAGGGAGCCTCATATGAGTCGTCGGTTGGCCGGGAACACAGAGTCGAATTGGGATTATTTTTTCATTTTTTTGAAAAAATTTCGGGAAAATAATTGCAATCTGCACGAAAACTGTTATAATTAGTATATGTTCTGGCAACAAGTTAGATAAATTTTTTTGAGAGGTACGATCTATGTTCCAAAAGCTCTTCAAACTGAAAGAAAACGGCACCAACGTCCGCACAGAGCTGATCGCCGGTCTGACCACGTTCATGACTATGGCGTACATCATCGCTCTGAACCCCAATCTGCTGACCAACTTTGACACCGGCTCCGCACTCTGGAACGGCGTATTCATGGCAACCTGTATCGCCTCCGCTTTGGGTATGTTCTGCATGGCTTTCCTGGCAAACAAGCCCTTCGCTATGGCTCCCGGTATGGGTCTGAACAGCTTCTTCGCTGTGGTTGTAGGCAACATCGTTGCTATGACCGGTATGTCCTATCTGGCTTCCTTCCAGACGGCTTTGATCATCATCCTGATCGAGGGTGTGATTTTCCTGATCCTCTCCATGTTCAACATCCGTGAGAAGATCGTAGATTCTATTCCTCTCGGTGTTCGTATGGGTATCGCTCCCGCCATCGGTCTGATGCTGATGAACATCGGCTTCGGCTCCAACGCAGGTATCTACGCAGAGGGCAACGGCTTTACCACCCCCTTCTTCGTAATGCGTGACTTCTTCGGCGCGCTGACTCCCAGCGTTCTGAAGACCAGCATGGGCGACGCCGGCTACACCCAGATGATTCTGACCGTTGTTACTATGTTCGTAGGTCTGTTCGCCATCGTTATTATGGCGAAGAAAAAGGTTAAGGGCGCCGTTCTCTTCGGTATGCTGATCGCATCCGTTGTGAACTGGGGCGGCACCTTCCTCGTTCTGAAGCAGAATCCCTTCGCTTCCCTGAAGGACGCTTCCTTCGTTCCTCCCTTCGCTGATATGATGGAGACCACCTTCTTCAAGTTCAACTTCCAGGGCTTTGTAGAAATCGGCTGGTTCACCGTTGTTACTTTGATCATCACCTTCTGCATCATCGATATGTTCGACACCATCGGTACCCTGGTGGGCACCGCTTCCCGTGCCGGCATGGTAGACGAGAAGGGCAATATGCCTAAGATGAAAGAGGCTCTCCTCTCCGACGCAATCGGTACGGTTGCCGGCGCTTGCACCGGTACCTCCACCGTTACCACCTTCGTTGAATCCGCATCCGGCGTTGAGGCAGGCGGCCGCACCGGTTTGACCGCTCTCGTTACCGGCTTCATGTTCCTGGCTTGCATGTTCATCGCTCCTATCGCTGCGATCATTCCTCCGGCAGCAACCTCCGCTGCGCTGATCTACGTAGGCGTACTCATGCTGCAGGGTCTGAAGAACGTGGACTTCGAAGATCTGGACCAGGCACTCCCCGTAACCCTGATGCTGATCGGTATGCCCATCTCCTCCTCCATCGGCCACGCAATCGGTCTGGGTCTGATCTCCTACACCGTGATCAAGGTTCTGACTGGCAAGTTCAAGGACGTTTCCATCGTTACCTACATCATCTCCGCTCTGTTCCTTGTGAAGTTCTTCCTGGCAATCTAATCCGTACATACCAAAGCGGCAGAGAGGAAACTCTCTGCCGCTTTTATTTTGAACATATTGGTGAATCTTATGAGAAAGTTTTTCCCAAAGACAATCCTTTTCTTTGCCGTGCTTGCCCTCCTCCTTGGTTTCGCCGGATACCGGATGTGGTACGCCGGCGTATTTGTGACGGACCGCACCGCACAGGTGGGCACGGAAGTTATGTCCTGGCAAGGCCGGGAATACCTTGCCGTCAGCGGTGAATACACCGAGGGGCGCACCGTAGCCAAAAGTGAGGACGGCGCCTGGTCCATCAAGGAAGTGAGGGAGGATCCCTCCCGTACCTTTGTGGTAGCACGTGCCTTTCTTACGCAGCATCTGTACGTGCGGTCGGATTACGTGATTCCCACCGAGGGCCAAGTGAATCTGGCCTGCTGGGGCGGAAAGTACATCTCCGATGAAGCCTTTCTCACAGCGGCAGCACAGATCGTATCCCTGCGAACCACCTCCTTCGTTTATGAAACGGACGACCTCTTTTCTTTGACAGAGGAGCAGCACATGCGGGAGCTGTATTTCGCCTATGAAGATTGTCCCGTCCCCACCTGCTTTGTGGGATATATGGGCAAGGTGAGGGGGGAATGGGTAATTACCACGGCGAATCCCGCCGCATCCGCCGTTGGCTGTTTCCGCATCCCCGAGGAATATATACCGATTTTGGGAAAATATCTTACGTAAAGAAAAGACCGCCCTAAGGGGTACATTCCATAAAGCAGGTTTTACCTACCGCAACCTTGTAGGGCGGTGGCTTGCTGCCGCCGTTGTAAACGCTATGAATTTAATAATGAGGCGGGAGATAAACCCCCGCCCTACAATAAAAGGAGTACGGACGATTGTTCGTACTCCTTTTCACACGCCTTGCCTGAAAGGTATAGTGTGTTACACCTTATATGTATACTGTCGGGCGGTGATAAGCCTCCCTTGTGTAAAGGGAGGTGGCTCGCGT
>JBGVJO010000395.1:0-1661 GCA_045129535.1 Eubacteriales bacterium | reverse complement strand
ATAAAATGTATTTTTACCAAAGCTCGGTCGTAAAGCCTTCCCACTCGGGGGAGGTGAATCCCTCGGCACCCGCGTGATAGTACACGGTGTAGTTGGGGACCCATCCGGAATACAGAGTAGCAAGATTTTCGTCCGTATTTTTGAATGCGGTGGCGTTCCCCTCGAATTTTACCTTCGTCAACGCGTCGCATCCTACGAAGGCGTATTCCGTCAGGGTCTCTACGGAGGCGGGGATCACGATCTCCGTCAGGTTCGGGCAGGACATAAAGGCACATTCCTCTATAGTGGTAAGACCGTCGTTCAGCGTCACGGAGGTGAGATTCGTGCAGTTGCCGAGGGCGCCCTGCATCACGGTTTTGATACCGGCGGGCAGAGCAATCTCCTTCAGGGCAGAGCCGAGGAAGAAGTTAGAGGGAAGAACATCCAAATTCTCCGGAAGAACAACGCTCTCAACACCGGAGCCGATAAACATACCCCAGCTGTATATGGTCACGCCGGTGGCGGGCAGGGTGATCTCCTTCAGGGAAGTGCATTCCGCAAACACCTGGCTCCCCAAATACAGCATCTCTTCCGGCAGGGTAACGGAGGTGAGGGCAGCGCACTTGGAAAAAGCGCCGCTTTCGATTACGAGGATGGAATCGGGAACGGTGACGGACACCACGGAGGTCTCTGCAAAGCAGCCGGCACCGATTTCGGTAACGGGCAGGCCGTCCAGCTCGGTGGGAACGACCACGTCGGTCTTACGGCCCATATACTTGGTCAGCGTAATGAAATCCTCACCGTCCAGATTGTAAGTGGTGTACATGTACTCCGGGCCCTCGGGTGCGGTTTTGGTATTGCATCCGCACAAAAGGATGGCGCTCATCAGTATAAAGGACGTAATCAGTAAAATTTTTCTCATAAGTATCTCCAAGGATAGAAAATGTATATACCTATTGTATAATAAATCGTGGGAGTTGTCAACGGACGTCAAAAAAGGTTTACACATTCCGCCTTGTACAAATTTCTCCCATCTGCTATAATGGATCCATCAACCAAATGAAGGAGAATTGCTATGTCGGAATTTCTTGCCTCCCTGCACCCCATTCTGGTGTGTCTGATCGTCTGCGCCGCCAAAATCGTGGAGATCACCATCCAGTCCCTGAAAACCTGTATGATGGTGCGGGGCCAGCGGCTGAAGGCGGCGGGGCTGGGCTTTGTGGAGTGTACCGTGTGGGGCCTTGTGATCTCCACCATCATCGGCACCCTGGGGGATAACCCCTTTCTTCTTCTGTTTTACTGTGCGGGTTACGCCACGGGACTGTTCCTCGGCTCCACCATCGAGGGGAAGATCGCCCTCGGCACCTCCAGTCTGGAATTGATCGCCGGGGCGGAGTGCACGGAATTGATCACGGAATATCTGCGGCAGAACAATCGGGGCTACACGGTCTTTGAGGGACACGGCTCCGTGGACGCCATGCATATGATTCTCATCGTCCTTCCCCGCAGGGAAACGGCGAAGGTGCTTAAGGAGATCCGCGGGATCTGCGGCGGTAAGGTGTTTGTGGTGGCCTCGGAGGTCAGCAAATACGCCGGCGGCTACGGAATGGTGAAATAAGTAAATGAGTTTTATGCCTGTAGGGCGGGGGCTTGCTCCCGCCGCTTCGTTTTCATAATTTGCA
>JBGVJO010000394.1:0-2301 GCA_045129535.1 Eubacteriales bacterium | reverse complement strand
ACTCCTCTGCTCCTTGGTATCACCAAGGCATCTCTGGGCACCGAATCCTTCCTGTCTGCCGCCTCCTTCCAGGAGACCACCAAGGTTCTCACCGAGGCGGCTATTAAGGGTAAGGTAGACCATTTGATGGGTCTGAAGGAGAACGTTATCATCGGTAAGCTGATCCCTGCCGGTACCGGTATGGCTCGCTACCGCGACATCGACGTTCAGCGCACCCAGCCCTACAACGATCCCCTTATGGCAGAGCTGCAGATGGCCGCTATGGCATCTGAGTCCAAGCGTACCGAAGAGGACGAAGAGGATTACGAGTTGGATCTGGCCGATGCAGAAATCGATATGCAGGAAGATATGAGCTCCGTTGGAGACGACAATCTGCTTGCAGACGATGAAGCTGAGAGTTCCGACGAAGAATAATTTCCCAAAAATCCTGCCCTTTCCGGGCAGGATTTTTTATGTCCGACATTCCGTCTCAACAATGAGCGCAAATTCGCAAAAAGTGCACGAATATTATTGTGCAAATTGGAGAATAATTGAAAATATTGAATCCTTCTTGACAGACGGCATCCGAAATGCTATAATATTCACGTACGTTTATGGGTACATATTTTTCTGTGCCCAAAACGCTGATTTTGATACTGTCGGCGGGCATCTCTTCCCGGCGATCGTATATAAACAATTATCACGAAAGAAATGGAGGAAAATCATGCCAACCTTTAATCAGCTTGTTAAGCAGGGCAGACAGGACAAGACCTACAAGTCTAAGTCTCCGGCTCTTCAGCGTGGCTTCAACTCGATCAAGAACAAGGCGATCGACCAGAGCGCACCGCAGAAGCGTGGTGTCTGCACCAAGGTAGGTACTACCACCCCGAAGAAGCCGAACTCTGCACTTCGTAAGTTTGCTAAGGTTCGTCTCACCAACGGTATGGAAGCTACCTGCTACATCCCCGGTATCGGCCACAACCTGCAGGAACACTCCGTCGTACTTATTCGCGGCGGCCGTGTACGTGACCTGCCTGGTGTACGTTACCACATCATCCGCGGTACCCTGGACGCCCAGGGCGTTGCAAACCGCAACCAGAGCCGTTCCAAGTACGGCGCAAAGAAGGCAAAAGCTAAGAAGTAATTTTCGCTTTGCCCCCTCGTAAAGTCTCATTTCCAGCGTGCGAGCGCACTGCTGTATCGTGAAACATTGTTTATATACGACACGGCTGACGCTCACTTGCACTAGCGGGAGAATCTTTCGAGTACCTATGATTTCATCTATTTTTAATGAAGGAGGGAAGTACAGTGTCGAGAAGAGGTCAGATTTCTAAAAGAGATGTGCTGCCGGATCCGCTTTACAACTCTAAACTCGTAACCAAGCTCATCAACAATATCATGTACGACGGTAAGAAGGGCGTTGCTCAGACTATCGTTTACGATGCATTCAAGATCGTTGAAGAAAAGATCGGTCAGAATCCTCTGGAAGTATTCACAGAGGCTCTCGAGAACGTAATGCCTGTTCTGGAGGTTAAGGCTCGCCGTGTAGGCGGCTCTAACTACCAGGTTCCTATGGAAGTAAGAGCTGACAGACGCCAGACCCTTGGTCTGCGTTGGATCACCGCTTATTCTCGTTCCAGAGGCGAAAGAACCATGGCAGAGCGTCTCGCAGCCGAGATCATTGACGCCAAGAACAGCACAGGTGGCGCTTTCAAGAAGAAAGAAGATGTGCACAAGATGGCTGAGGCTAACAAGGCCTTCGCTCATTACAGATATTGATTTGCCGGTGCCGCGTACTGCGGCACGGAATCATATCCTTTACACCAAAAAGGAGCAAGATAATCAATGGCAAGGGAATATTCACTTGAGCGTACCAGAAACATCGGTATCATGGCTCATATCGACGCCGGTAAGACCACGACCACTGAGCGTATCCTGTACTACACAGGTAAGACGCACAAGATGGGCGAGACTCATGATGGCGGCGCTACCATGGACTGGATGGAGCAGGAACAGGAGAGAGGTATCACCATTACCTCCGCTGCTACCACTTGCTTCTGGGTTCCCACGCAGTATCAGAACGATCCTGCAAAGGCAAAGGAGAACAAGTATCGTATCAACATCATAGATACCCCCGGTCACGTTGACTTTACTGTTGAGGTTCAGAGATCTCACAGAGTTCTCGACGGTTCTGTAACCGTTCTTTGTGCAAAGGGCGGCGTTGAGCCTCAGACCGAGACCGTTTGGCATCAGGCTAACGAGTATAAGGTACCCAGAATGGCGTACATCAACAAGATGGACATCATGGGTGCGGATTTCTAC
>JBGVJO010000393.1:0-3360 GCA_045129535.1 Eubacteriales bacterium | reverse complement strand
GGGATGCCCCCCTGCTTCTGGGTGGCGGTGTCGGCGTTCCGCCTCTGTATATGCTGGCCAAACGACTGATCGCCGAGGGCAAGAAGGTTTCCGTGATCCTGGGATTCAACACGAAGGATGAGATCTTCTACGAGGATGAATTCCGTGCGCTGGGTGCGGATGTAACCGTCACCACTGTGGACGGATCTTACGGCATCAAGGGTTTTGTAACCGATGCTATGGCAGAAAAATCCTACACCTACGTGTACACCTGCGGTCCCGAGCCTATGCTGAAAGCCATTTACCGGGCCTCCCTCACCAGCGGTCAATTCAGCTTCGAGGAGCGAATGGGATGCGGCTTCGGCGCCTGCATGGGATGCTCCTGCAAGACTTTGACCGGATATAAGCGCATCTGCAAAGACGGCCCGATTATGTTCAAGGAGGAGATCGCATGGGAGAAATGAAAGTAACGCTCTGCGGAATTGAGCTCGACAATCCCGTGATCCCCGCCAGCGGAACGTTCGGATACGGATACGAGTTTGCCGAGCTGTACGATATCAATATGCTGGGCACCTTCTCCTTCAAAGGAACCACGAAGGATCCCCGCTTTGGCAATCCTACCCCCCGCATCGCCGAGTGCCCCTCGGGCATGATCAATGCAGTGGGTCTGCAGAATCCCGGCGTGGAGGCCGTTATCGGATGTGAGCTTCCCAAGCTGGCCAAGTGCTTCACCAAAAAGGTTATGGCGAACGTAAGCGGATTCTCCGTAGAGGATTACGTATACACCTGCGAAAAGCTGGACAAGTGCGAGCAGGTCGGCTGGCTGGAGGTCAACGTCAGCTGTCCCAACGTGCACGGCGGCGGCATGAGCTTCGGCACGTCGCCTGAGGCCGCGGCAGAAGTAACCCGGGCGGTAAAGGCAGTCACCACCAAACCGGTTATCGTAAAGCTGTCCCCCAACGTAACGGACATCGTTGCGATCGCCAAGGCTTGCGAGGAAGCAGGTGCGGACGGCATCAGCCTGATCAACACGCTGCTTGGTATGCGTATTGATCTGCGTACCAGAAAGCCGGTTATCGCCAACACCATGGGCGGCTTCTCCGGGGACGCCATTTTCCCCGTTGCGGTTCGTATGGTGTACCAGGTGGCTCATGCTGTTAAGATCCCCGTCGTCGGTATGGGCGGTGTAAGCACCGCCGAGGACGTAATCGAGATGATGCTGGCCGGTGCCACCGCTGTGGAAGTGGGTGCCGCCAATCTGATCAATCCCTACGCCTGCCGGGATATCATACGGGATCTGCCCGCCGCTATGGCGAAATACAAGATCGATAATTTAAGTGACATAATAGGAGACGTAAGACTATGGGAAAAGACGTAATCATTGCCTGTGACTTTGCCTCGGCGGAACAGGTATTTGCCTTCCTGGATAAGTTCAGCGACACGAGAAAGCCTTTCGTGAAGATCGGTATGGAATTGTTCTACGCCGAGGGTCCCGCCATCGTTCGCGAGATCAAGGCCCGCGGCCACAAGATCTTCCTCGATCTGAAGCTGCACGATATTCCCAACACCGTGAAGAAATCCATGGCGGTTCTCTCCCGCCTGGACGTAGATATGTGCAATCTGCACGCGGCCGGCACCGTTCGTATGATGGAGGCCGCCATCGAGGGGCTGACCCGTCCCGACGGCACTCGCCCTCTCCTGATTGCCGTCACCCAGCTGACCTCCACCGATGAGGAAAGCATGCACCGGGATCTGCTGATCCCCCACGCTATGCCCGACGTGGTTATGCACTACGCCAAGAACGCCAAGACCGCCGGTCTGGACGGCGTAGTATGCTCTCCCCTGGAGGCAGGTGTGGTGCACGAAACCTGCGGTAAGGATTTCTTCACCGTAACGCCCGGCGTTCGTTTCGCTGACGGCGAAATCGGCGACCAGAAGCGGGTTATGACCCCCGCACAGGCCAAGGAAATCGGCTCCGACTACATCGTAGTAGGCCGTCCCATCACCGCTGCCGAGGATCCGGTTGCGGCGTATGAGAGATGTGTTTGTGAATTTGTTGATTAAGGAGATAGAGTATTATGGAAAAACTGATTGCTAAAGATCTTCTGTCCATCAAGGCAGTATTCTTCCGTCCCGACCAGCCCTTCACTTGGGCCAGCGGCATCAAGAGCCCCGTATATTGCGACAACCGTCTGACCCTTACCGCACCCAAGGTGCGTGACGACGTGGAAAACGGTCTGGCCAAGCTGATCAAGGAACATTATCCCGAGGCTGAGGTGCTGATGGGTACCTCCACCGCCGGCATTGCTCACGCGGCGATCACCGCTCACATTCTGGATATGCCCATGGGTTACGTTCGCTCCGGCGCCAAGGACCACGGCAGACAGAATCAGATCGAGGGCAAGCTGGAGGCCGGTCAGAAGGTTGTGGTTGTGGAAGATCTGATCTCCACCGGCGGCAGCGTTCTGGAGGTTGTCAACGTACTGCGCGAGGCAGGTGCTGAGGTTCTCGGTATCGTCAGCATCTTCACCTACGGTATGAAGAAGGGTATCGAGCGTCTGGAAGCCGCCAACGTGAAGAACGTTTCCCTGACCAACTTCGACGTGATCGCTGAGACCGCCGCTGAGGAAGGATACATCCGTGCCGAGGACGTGGCCCGTCTGATCGCCTTCCGCAACAATCCCTCCGATGAAAGCTGGATCAAAGCATGAGAAGTGTCATTGATATCGTCGATCTTTCCGTTGCGGAAGTAGACGAACTCCTGAAAACCGCTTGCGATATCAGCGAGCATCCCGATAAGTATTCCGAGAAGTGCAAGGGCAAGAAACTGGCTACGCTGTTCTTCGAGCCTTCCACCCGCACCCGACTCAGCTTTGAGGCGGCTATGCTGGAATTGGGCGGCAGCGTGATCGGCTTCTCCTCCGCATCCTCCTCCTCCGCCTCCAAGGGCGAGAGCGTAGCGGACACCGCCCAGGTTATCAGCTGCTATGCGGATATCATCGCTATGCGCCATCCCCAGGAAGGCGCGCCCTACGTGGCATCCCGCAACGCGTCGATTCCCGTAATCAACGCCGGCGACGGCGGTCACTGCCATCCCACCCAGACTCTGGCGGATCTTCTGACCATCTATCGGGAAAAAGGAAAGCTGAGCGGTTTGACCGTCGGCTTCTGCGGCGATTTGAAGTACGGCCGCACCGTTCACTCCCTGATCGCGGCGCTGTCCCGCTATTCTGACATCAAGATCGTTCTGATTTCCCCGGACGAGCTTCGTCTGCCCGGCTACGTAAAGAAGGACGTGCTGATGAAGCACAATATGCCCTATGAGGAAACCACCAGCCTGGAAGAAGCTATGCCCACGCTGGATATCCTGTACATGACCCG
>JBGVJO010000392.1:0-4420 GCA_045129535.1 Eubacteriales bacterium | reverse complement strand
TGGATATCACCACCGCCCAGGCCAACGACTGGACTGTGGCCATGACGGTGGTATTCCCCGTGATCGCCGCCATTACCGGACTTGTGATCTGGGTAAGGAGAAAGCACGCATGATGTCGAAACAGAAAAAGAAGCTATTTCTCCTCCTCGGTATCTTCGTGGCGTTGGTTGCACTGTATTTCGCCGTTATCGTTCCCCTGGTGGAAAGCGGCATGATTCCCGTGGAAACCAATCCCCCCGAAACGGTGGAGGGAGAAGTGATCGGTCTGAATGACCGCTATATGATCTATCCCCAGGTGGAGCGGAAAGGAATCAGCTCCCTCAAGGTGGAAAACGCCCACGGCTCCTACGAGTTCTATCAGGATAAAAACGGAGCTTTCCAGCTCCGTGGCCTGGAAGGCGTGGCTTACGATCAGACGAAGTTTGCCAATCTGGTCACCAGCGTAGGCTATCCCTTGGCCAAGGTGAAGGTGGTGGACAACGCCACCGATGAAGAACTGGAGAATTTCGGCCTGCTTACCCCCCGCGCCTACTGGACGCTGACCACTACTGCCGGAAAAACCTATCGGGTGGCAGTGGGATACGATCTGCTCACCGGCGGCGGCTACTACGTCATGCTGGACGGCCGTCGGAGCGTGTACGTGCTGGATAGCACCCTGGAGGACGGCGTGCTGGCCTCCGTGGAGTATATGACCTCCTGCATTCTGATCACCGGCCTGAGCCAGGAAAGCTACCTGGTGATGGATAACTTTACCATCCAGCGGAATGGCGAGACCTTTATCCGAATCTCCCAGGTTCCCGAGAGCGAGCGGGTCAACGACCAGGCGCTTTTGGAAAACGTTATTTCCTATCCCGCGGGATATTATCCCAACGAGGAATTGTATTACGAGGTTCTCTTCTCTTATATCGAATACACGGGCAATTCGGTGCTTCATTTGAATCCTACCTCCGAGGAGTACCTTGCGTGCGGTCTGCCCGATATGCACGCAGAGGATGCGGAGAGTGCGGCGTACCGTGTCAGCTTTGAGGTGGCCGGTGAGCCCGTTATCCTGTACTTCAGTGAAAAACAGCCGAACAACACCTACAACGTGGTGTCCAGCCTGTTCCCCGAGAAGATCGTGGCCGTATCCGCCGATTCATGCAAGTATCTGGAGAAGGATCTGCTGTCCTGGCTGGCACGCTATCCCTTCCAGCAGTGGATCGTTACCGTATCCGCTATGGAAATCCGCGGTGCGGGTGCCGACGTGAAATTCAACCTCTACCACGGCCGGGATAAAGAGGGCAACGGTACGCTGGAGGTGCGCTCCAGCACGGGTAAGTACATTCCCAACGCGGACGTGACCAACTTCCGGCAGTTCTACCGCACCCTCCTTTCCGTGAAGATCGAGGACTACGTTCCGATGACGGCGGAGGAGATCGCCTCCCTCACGGCCGATGAGGCGAACTGCCTGCTCTCCTTTACCATCACCAATCTGAAGGGGCAGGATACGGTGTATAAGTTCTATCCCTACTCCGGCTCAGGCCGACGTGCCCTGATGACGGTCAACGGCCACGGTGAGTTCTACGTGCTCACCGATCTGGTGGAAAAGATCGCGTCGGACGCGAACAAGGTGCTGGCAGGACTGGACGTAAACTCCTACGCGAAGGACTAAGGGAGACAGCGCATAGGGATGCGCTGCTCCGCGAGCTCACCCTTGGCTGCTGAAGCAGCCATTCCCGCCCGGGCCGGGCGAAAAAACGGGAGATCTCGCCACGCGAAAATGAAAGGGGCTGTTGCGAAAGCAACAGCCCCTGTTGTTTTATTCTCCCAGCAGCGCTTTTTTCTCGCCGCCGCTGAGCTTGTACGGCTTCAGAACTACGTTCTGATCCTTGTAGTGGATCACGTCTACCGCCACGGCCTTATCCCCCGCGTACATCTGCAGAAGCAAATCGTTTGTGTCGCTGATGCTCACGTCGCGGAACACCAGTCGGTGGTAGGTGTACATCCAGATCTTCTTGCTGGCCAGGATTTCGCCCGTCACCTCGGTTTTCGTGTCGGAATCGGTGAGGCCGAAGGTGAAGACGGTATCTGCCGCCAGGGATTCTTTTTCATAAATGCTGGCGTTATAACGGACGGTGACTTGTATTTCCCGGATCTCGGGGATGTACACGAAGGCGTAGCAGGCGATCTTGCCGTCCTGGGAGATCTCCGTCACGATATCGTGGGTCAACGCATCGGGGATCACACCGTCGGCCGATGCGGCCGTCAGGGCATCTGTGGGATACAGATCGCTCAGCGTGTTTTGATTGGAGGCAAAACAGCATCGGAAAATGAAGAGTCCGATCAATATATACAGAATGGAAATTACGATAATTTTGGCAATGCGCCCGGTCTTGTTCATACGTACCTCCGGCAGATAAAGGAAAAAACTATACCTAATTATAGCAAATCCCGTGCGCAAATACAATAGAGAGGAAGTTTTTTTACAAAATCCATTGACAGACGGGGAAAATACGGATATAATATTATTTCGCAGATGTATTTGCAAAAGGAGGGTGATCTATGCGAATCGATCTGAGTCAGATCCTTGAAGGCAGATGTACCACCCTGGAAGGTGCGTATTCCTATACTCCCGGTGAGGACGGTGTCCTCTTGCCGGACAGCATTACCTTGCGCGGCCCGATTTCGGTGCACTACCGCGTGACGGACAATCACGGCTATCTCACATTGCTGATCGATGCCGAGGTTTCCTACGATACGGTGTGTGACCGCTGTCTTGATCCCATTTCGGTAACGATGCCCTTGGCCATGGAGCGGTTGATCGAGACGGACAGTGCGGTGCGCCTGGGTGACGTGGAGCACGATGAGGATTACGAGGACAGCCTTTTGCCGCTGATCAACGGCGGCGTGGACGTGGACAATGAGATCACGGAAGCGGTGGCCTTGAACCTTCCTTTGTACCATTTGTGCCGGGAAGACTGCCCCGGACTCTGTCCGAAGTGCGGAAAACGGCTGGCAGACGGCGATTGTGGCTGCTCTGCAAAAAAAGAAATTGATCCAAGGCTGGCAATTTTGCAAAAACTACTTGAAAAACACGATTGATTGGTGTATAATAAACCATAGTGTGTTAAAATGTCAATAAGACCCATAAGGAGGTGTTTAGGATGGCAGTTCCGAAGAGAAAAACATCCAAAGCGCGCAGAGATAAGAGACGTTCCAACGTTTGGAAACTGGTATTGCCCGGCATGGTTAAGTGCCAGCACTGCGGCGAATACAATCTCGCGCACCGCGTTTGCAAGAATTGCGGTTACTACGACGGCAAAGAGATCGTCAACAAAGAAGCGTAATAGCAGCGAAAAAGACCGCATTTTATGCGGTCTTTGCGCTTTTTAGGGGAAGATTACGGGAGGGATGGTATGCGATATTCACCGAAGGCGGAGAATCGATTGGCCCGGGCGCTGATGCTGTTGTTTATAGCTCTTGGGATTCTGTGCTTTTCCTTCACGGTCCCGCAGCCGGCCTATCGGGGACTGTGGACGACTTGCGCCACGATTCTCATTATGAGCGGTTTGTTTGTGTACGCCCGCTATATCGGGATCTCCTTCACCTACGAGATCGCCCGGCGGGACTATCCTCCGGCGGAGGAGGGGATGGAGTACGCCGCCGCATTTCCCGCCAACGTGACGGTCCTGCCTCCCCATATGCTGGATTTCACGGTGCGAAAGACCCAGGGGCGGCGATCCTTTACCGATGCCCGGCTGGGCCTCAGTGAGCTTGCCTATTTCGATCTCTATCCCCGAAAGGGCGGGAAAGAGCGGGAGGTCCATAAAAAGTATCCCGAGATGAAGCTGTTCAACTATACGGCATCCATGATCCCGGAGCGGGCGTATATCGCCGTATTCGTGGACGGGGACGGAAACGCCGCCGGTCTGATTCTGGAGCCGGATGCCGCTATGGCATCGTATTTGTCCCGCATAGCGGGGGCACTCATCCAATAAAAAACACAGGAGCGAAGTTATCTTCGCTCCTGTTTCAGTATATCCAATAATTTGGCAAATTCGGTGGGCAGCGGTGCCTCCAATTCCATCATCTCGCCGCTGGTGGGATGGGCAAAGCGCAATTTTCCTGCGTGCAGGCATTGGCCGCACAACAGCGCCCCGTGCCGCTTCTCAAAGGGGGTACGGTTGGCGCCGTACACCTCGTCACCCATCACGGGATGGCCGATGTGGCTCATGTGTACGCGGATCTGGTGGGTGCGCCCCGTTTCCAACACCAATCGGATGTGGGAAAAGGATCCGAAATCCGTCACGGGGAAATAGTGGGTGACAGCCTCTCTTGCCCCAGCCGTTCCGCGGGGCAGTACCGCCATCTTTTTTCGATCCTTGGGACTGCGGCCGATGGGGGCGTTGACGGTGCCCTCCTCCTCGATGCCGCCGATGAC
>JBGVJO010000391.1:0-4388 GCA_045129535.1 Eubacteriales bacterium | reverse complement strand
TTAGCCTCGATCTGGCGGATACGCTCACGGGTAATGTTGAATTCCTTACCCACTTCCTCCAAAGTTCTGGTTCTGCCGTCGTCCAGACCGAAGCGAAGCTTCAGAACGTGCTCTTCACGGGGAGTCAAAGTATGCAGCACCTCGCTGAGTTGTTCGCGCAGAAGCGCATAGGAGGCCGCATCTGCCGGAGCGGGGGAATCGTCGTCGGGAATGAAGTCACCGAGATGGCTGTCCTCTTCCTCACCGATAGGTGTTTCCAGGGACACAGGATCCTGGGCGATCTTCATAATCTCACGAACCTTCTCCGGGCTCATGCCGATTACCTCGGCAATCTCGTCGGCGCTAGCCTCGTGACCTCTCTCCTGCAGCAACTGGCGGGATACGCGGGATACCTTATGGATCGTTTCCACCATATGCACGGGGATACGGATCGTTCTTGCCTGATCGGCAATAGCGCGGGTGATAGCCTGGCGGATCCACCAGGTAGCGTAGGTGGAGAACTTATATCCCTTAGTGTAGTCAAACTTCTCCACGGCCTTCATAAGACCCAGATTACCTTCCTGGATCAGATCGAGGAAGAACATGCCTTTACCGACGTATCTCTTGGCAATGCTTACAACCAGACGGAGGTTTGCCTCCACCAATTCCTGCTTGGCGCGCTGGTCGCCCTCGGACATCTTCTGTGCCAGAAGGAGCTCACGGTCCGCATCCAACAGCGGCACCTTACCGATTTCCTTCAGACACATACGGACAGGATCGTCGATGGCCAGACCTTCCTGGGAAAGGACCTTGTCTACGTCCTCATTGTTATCGATCTGGTTCACTTCGTTTTCTACGTCCTCAAATTCAGCGGGATTGATGTAGCTGGTCACCTCAATGCCGTTGTTTTCCAGAGTTTCGTAGAGCTTTTCCAGCTGATCGATATCGTACTCGGTAAAATCGATGGCTTCCATAATATCGTTGTTGGAGAGGGAGCCTTTGGTTTTACCCTTCTCGATCAGATCTCGCATGTCTACTTTCTTTTCGCTATCCATGTTTTTCCCCTTTGGTTATGTATTGTTTTCGGATTATTATTGATCGGGCGTTGCTTCGCCACGTTTTTTACGGATAAAGTACAGGAAATCGCCGTCGTCCTTGTTCCGCGTCTTCTCGTTTTCCTCACGGAGTGCCCGCAGTGTTCCGTCGAACACGTCCGGTCCGTTGTCGGATAACTTCATACGGTCCACCCGCATTTTTTCCGCTCGGGATACCTCATCCTGGGTAAAGGACTCATTCAGCATTTCAAAGCCGAAACCGCCGCTTTCCTCCCCGCTAAGGATCGCCGAGAGGAGACGTTTTCCCAACGCGGTAGGCATATCGTCATCCGTCACGGACTGTCCGTCCACCGCACGGTGCACGTATTCCCGACGGAGCATAATGAGGCCGAGAATCGTTTCCTCAAACCGGGATGCCTTGGGCACCCGGGAAAAGTCCGGATTCACCCGATCGGATATGCCCATACCTGCCCGGTACAATTCCCCGGGGCGGGCTGCCTTGGCGGCCTTCTGCCTTCTCTTTATGATGCGTTCCACATCGTTTTTTATACTGGCAGCTTCCAGGGAAAGCACCTTTGCGGCACGGGAGATATACACGTCCCGCTCCACGCTGGAATAGACCGACGCAATCTTCTGGCAAATGGTATCCGCCGCCTTGATCTTCCCCTCGGGATCTTCCAGGCTGTATTCCTTCAGGACGTTTTCCAGATCGTATTCAAAACGGGAGCGGCTCTCGCTCATAAGGGACTCGAATTTCTTCGCCCCGAATTTCTTGATATACTCATCCGGATCCTTGGCTCCGTCCATACGGATCACTTTCGCATCCACGCCCGCATCATTCAGAATCCGCAGTGCTTTGCTGGTAGCGTTCTGCCCTGCCGAGTCGCTGTCATACGCCAGGACCACATTGGACGTGTACTTCTTCACGATCCGCGCGTGCTCGGGCGTTATTGCAGTACCCAGCGTTGCCACGGCGTTCTCAAATCCTGCTGCGTGGAGCTGGATCACGTCCATATATCCCTCGCACAAAATCAAGCGCTCGGTGCATTTTGCTTTTGCAAAGTTGAGAGCGAACAGATTCCGCATCTTTTTAAACGCCGGCGTATCCGATGAGTTCAGGTATTTGGGAGGCTTTCGTCCGTCGGGGGCGGCTCTTCCCTCCCCGATCAGTCGGCCGCCGAAGGCCACGATGTTTCCCGTCACGTCGATGATCGGGATGATCAGCCGTCCGCGAAAGATGTCATACAGTTTCCCCGTCTTGCTTGTGGCGCAGAGGAAGCCCGCAGTCATCTCCTCGTTAGTATATCCGTTTTTGCGGAGATGGTCGTACAGTGCGCCAAAGGAATCGGGCGCATAGCCGAGGCCGAACCGACGCACGATGGCGGAGGGCAGCTGACGCTGCTCAATATAGGCTCTTGCCACCGCACCGATTTTCTCGTCGTACAGCATATCCCGGAAGAACCGGGCGGCGCACACGTTCATCTCCAAAATCCGCTTGCGGCTGACGCCGCCTTCCTCACGGATCTCGTCATCGGGCAAGGTAATACCTGCCCGCTTTGCCAAAAGCTCCAAAGCGGCCCGGTAATCCAGATTCTCCGTCCGCATAATAAAGCTGATGACGTCACCGCCGGCACCGCAGCCGAAGCAGTAAAAGGATTGAGTAGCGGGAAACACCGTAAAGGATGGCGTTCGCTCGCTGTGGAAAGGGCAAAGCCCGTTCATATTGTTCCCTGCCCGCTTTAAAGTAACGTAGGAGGAAATCACGTCGCAGATCTCCGAGCGGTATTTCAAATCTTCAATAATGCTATGCGGGATCACGGTTATTCCTCCTTTCGTTTATCGGTTATTCAGTTGGGGGTGCGCCATACGCTGGGCACGAACAGATCTTTATACAGATCGATGGCGTAGCGGTCTGTCATGCTGGATATAAAGTCACACACGCACCGCTCCACAGGGTCGGTTGCCATATTACGGCGGTATACCTCCGGCATCTTTTGCGGATACCGGACGAAATATTCGTAAAGACGGGCCAGCAGCTCCATAGCCTTGACCTCTTCCGCCTTGGCAATGGGACTGTAGTACACGTTATCAAACAGGAATTTTCTCAGCTTGGTTGTAGCCTCGCCCACCTCAGGCGTCATACGGATCTCACCGGCATCCGCACTGGCTTCAATAACCGAGGAAACCATACGGTTCACACGGACGCCGTGCTTTTCGCCCAGCACCTCACGGATCTCAATCGGGATATCCTCAATGGACATAATGCCTGCCCGGCAAGCATCGTCGATATCGTGATTGATGTAGGCAATGCGGTCCGCAAACTTGACGATCACGCCCTCCAGGGTGGAGGCAAGGTGATCTCCCGTGTGATTGACGATACCGTCACGTACTTCCCAGGTGAGGTTCAGACCTGCTCCGTTGTTCTCTAGCTTTTCCACCACGCGCAAGCTCTGCTTATAGTGCGTGAACTCGGGGGAGAAGCACTGCTGCATCACCGTTTCTCCGGTGTGGCCGAAGGGGGTATGTCCCAGATCGTGACCCAGCGCCGCCGCTTCGCACAAATCCTCATTGAGCATGAGGGCGCGGGCAATGATGCGGGCAATCTGCGTGACCTCCAAGGTGTGGGTCATACGGGTCCGATAGTGCTCGTCCACGGGAAACAGAAACACCTGTGTTTTATGAACAAGGCGACGGAACGCCTTAGAATGAAGAATTCGATCCCGATCCCGCTGAAAATCCGTGCGGTTGGGACAAGGGGTACAGGGATAATCTCTGCCCCGTGTATTTTCCGTCAAAAAAGCATAGGGCGACAACGTCTGCCGCTCACGCTCGCAAAAAATACTGCTTACTGTTTTTTCCATAGTCACTCCATAATTATTGAAGGATTACAGTATCGTACATATAATATACGCAAAAAACGCCTTTTTTACTTTTTTCGACCCACTTCACACCATGCCGGCTGCTCGGGGGCGTTCTTCGTGTCCCACGATTTCTGCTGTTACACGGCCGTTCGTCATCTCAGACAAGGCGCGCATCAACTCTTCCGCCCGCGTGCTTTCCACGCCAACGGTCAAGGTAACGGCATCGTCGTATTCCGTATTGTCTTCACTCACGCCCAATTTAGGCAAAGCGGCGGTGATCTTCTGATATTCGGAATAACTGCACCGCACGCGGAGGATGGCAAAGTCCGTCATCGTTACGATGCCGGCTGTCTCAATAGCCAATTTTGCAGAGGCAGCATAGGCGCGCACCAATCCGCCGGCACCCAGCAGGATGCCGCCGAAATAACGGGTAACCACCACGCACAGATCGCTGACACCGGACATTTTCAGAATATTCAGGACGGGAATTCCC
>JBGVJO010000390.1:0-2408 GCA_045129535.1 Eubacteriales bacterium | reverse complement strand
CACAGCGGAGACGATATCCGCATACATATAAAGGGAGCCGAAAATGATCAGTGGTCTTCCCTCCCGCCGTGCATCGTCGATGGCCGCGGCCACGCCGGAATCGATACCGTCACAGGGGATTGCCTCCACGCCGTGAGCGCGGTAGGTATCGGCGTATGCACTCGCATGCAGGGCACGGGGCACGTCCGGTGTTACCGTAAAGACGCGGGCGATATGGGGCGCGGAGATCTCCACCGTTTCGGCGTAATCCTTGTCCGCCATGATGCCCGACAGCGCGGTGCACTTTACGCCGGGGAAATACTGCGCCACACTGGCAAAGGACACCGTCACGCCGCCCGGATTGTGTCCGCCGTCGTAGATGATGACGGGATCCCGTCTGAGCAATTCAAACCGGGCACTCCATCGGGCGCAGGCCAGTCCTGCACGCAGTGCCTCGTCGGAGATGGCGTATCCCTCACGCCGCAGAGCTTCCACAGCACTGATGACTGCGGCCGCATTGCGGGGCTGATACAACCCTGCAAGGGAGATGGTATATCCCGTCTGCCCATCATAGGCAAAGGTGCTTCCCTCAACGGAGGACCGCTCCACAATGAGGGTATCGTACACAGGATAGGTGATGGCACATCCCATTTTCTGTGCCGCATCGGCAACCACGGCGCGGGCGCGCGCATCCGTTCCCGAGAACATCACGGGCACACCCTCTTTGATGATGCCGGCCTTCTCGGCGGCGATGGCCTCTACGGTATCGCCCAGCATTCCGGTATGATCCAGGGAAATCTCCGTGATCACGGACAGAACCGGCGTCCTTATCACGTTGGTGGAGTCCAGCCGTCCGCCCATACCCACCTCCAAGACCACGATGTCGCAATTCTGTCGGCGGAAGTATTCCAGGGCAATGGCGGTGATCAATTCAAACTCCGTGGGCAGATCCTCCATGGTGTCGGCGAAGCCGCGGACGTACTCCGTGACCTCCGCCAGATCTTCGTCGGCGATATTTTCCCCGTTTATACGGATCCGCTCGTTAAACTCCTTGATAAAGGGAGAGGTGAACAATCCCACCCGATATCCCGCCGCCGAAAGAATCTCGGACAGCATACAGCAGAAGGAACCCTTTCCGTTGGTGCCCGCCACGTGGACGAAACGGAGGGAATTTTGGGGGTTGTTCATTTTTTCACACAGCTCCGTAATGCGGGACAACCCGGGACGGCTTCCCATCCACGTTACGGAATGAATATATTCCAGTGCTTCTTTGTAGGTCATATTGATGGACTCCGATTTATTTCTCACCGGTGAGACGGAACAAAAACTTCCGGATCTCGGTATTTTTTGTCAACGTGCGAATGATGGCCACCTCGGCGGCACAGGCCAGGGCGCTGCACGCAAGGCCGATGAAGATGCCGAACCAGGGCATGCCGAAATAGATCATTTTGCCGATGGATTTGATGAGCACCTGTCCCAGCAGATGGGCAGTGGCCGCGGCGGCAATATACTGCTTAAGGCCCCGCTCACGCACGATATACCTGGCTACGACGCCCGAGGACACGCCTACCGTCAAAGCCCCCAGCATAATCACCGGATTGACGGCGGGATTGGTGGAGAGAAGACAGCTGATCCCATCCACGGCAATACCCACGAGAGCGCCCGCCCCCGGTCCGAAGAAGATGCCGGCAAAAATGATGCCGATATTCTCCAGAGTAAACCGATAATAGACGGCCACGGTAAACAGATTCTTGCACAGGATCCCCACCACCACGGAGATCGCCGTCAGCATGGCGAACAGGGTGATAAGGGCGGTTTTGTGGTTGCGTTTTTCATTTTTTGGCATAATTGTACCTCCGAATGCCTGAGTTCGTTATTGCAGTCGGAGATATAATCTCTTATGCAACAGCGGGATGCGGCATACGCACCGCGATTTTGATCTTCGTCCTGTGGGCAACTCCCCGTCCCATGGCACTTTACGCGCGTACGCCTACTCTGTTTTTTTAATCTATTGCAACGGGGATCAGCGATCGTTATCGCCGAGGCCCATATTGCCCATGAGTTTTTTGTTGAATTCCTCCGCCGTATTGTAGCCCATCCGCTTCTGGCGGTTGTTCATGGCGGCAATTTCGATGATAATAGCCAGATTTCGTCCCGGACGCACCGGGATGGTGGTGGTGGGAATGCGGATGCCCATGATGTCTGTATATTCTGCCTCCAGGCCCAGCCGGTCATACATCTTGCCCTGCACCCAGGTTTCCAGATTGATGATCATGTCGATTCGCTCGGAATCCTTGACCGCGCCCATACCGAACAGACGGCGCACATCCACGATGCCGATGCCGCGCAGTTCAATATAGTGGCGGATGATCTCGGGGGCGGAGCCCACGATGGTCTTGGCAGATACGCGGCGCAGTTCCACCGCATCG
>JBGVJO010000389.1:0-1287 GCA_045129535.1 Eubacteriales bacterium | reverse complement strand
TTGCTCCTCCCGTCACCGGCTGCCGAATAGGGATTCGTTCTTGAATTTTGCAAAGCATATCGAAAAAACATAGGAAATGCTTTGCAAAATTCTTCGGTCACCGTTCAAAAATGCTCCACCGGAGCATTTTTTCACTGCGTTCGAATCCCT
The DNA here is from genome assembly GCA_045129535.1 of Eubacteriales bacterium. GTDB lineage: Bacteria > Bacillota > Clostridia > Oscillospirales > CAG-272 > SIG701. The sequence continues at coordinate 1,137 of JBGVJO010000389.1, read as the reverse complement.
AACGTCATCCGAACAAAAAACAAAAGACACCATCCGGTGGATGGTGTCTTTTATTTTGGCTGCCGAATAGGGATTCGAACCCCAACAAACAGAGTCAGAGTCTGTCGTGCTACCGTTACACAATTCGGCAATGTTCCTCGAACGCATTACAGTATAGCATCGACCGGGGCATTTGTCAAGATATTTTTCAAAAAAATCGAAAATTTTCCATCGCCATTTTTTCGCGTGGCGAAAAAATCCAAGCCGCCGTTTACAAAGGTGCATAAATGTGGTAAAATATTCTCATACTAACGGCGCGGGGACAGGGAATATCATTCCCGGATTCTCCGACTCTATACGTGAGGAAAACTGTTTTGAGTGAGTTTTTTCGCAGCGTGGCCGTTGGATTTGCGATCGGGATGGCAACGCTTGTGGCGTTTTTTGCCGTGGCGTTTCTTATGTTCCTGATCTTCTGAATCGGAGGACGTTCTTTTGCGATTGGATAAGTATTTGGGCCAGTCCGGCGTGGCCACCCGCAGTGAAGCCACCAAATTCATCCGTGCCCGACGGGTTACGGTGGACGGCGTGGTGGTGCGGGATCCTGCCCAACACATCGATCCGGACACCGCCTCGGTGATGCTGGACGGACAGCCCGTCGTCTGGCGGGAGTTCACCTACGTGATGCTGAATAAGCCCACGGGTTATGTCAGTGCCACGGAGGATCGGGGGCCCACGGTGATGGAGCTTCTGCCGCCCCAATTCGTGCGGATGGGGCTGTTCCCCTGCGGGCGGCTGGACATTGATACGGTAGGATTCCTTCTTGTCACCAACGACGGTGTTTTGGGACACGAGCTTCTTTCCCCCAAGCATCACGTGGACAAGACCTACCGCTTCCGTTGCGATCCCCCCATCGGAGAGGATCAGCGCAAAAAACTGTGCGAGGGTGTGGACATCGGTGACATCGTAACGGCTCCGGCAGACATGGTGCTGACGGGTGATCTGCCCGCCTGTGAGGGGGAGATCACCATTCACGAGGGAAAATTCCACCAGATCAAGCGGATGTTCCACGCCGTGGGATCGGAGATCACCTATCTGGAACGGATCCGCTTTGGCGGGCTTTCTTTGGACGAATCCCTCTGCCGCGGCGAGTGGCGCTAT
>JBGVJO010000388.1:0-1097 GCA_045129535.1 Eubacteriales bacterium | reverse complement strand
TAGTTGGCACGGCGCTTGTCGGTTTTTACGATCTTGTCCCGGGCCTCGGCCTCGGTGACGGAAAGCTCTGTGCAAATACGCTTTACACGCTCCTCGAAATCCGCATAGAGGAAGACCTTGACCAGCCTGGTGTGCTCGGACAGTACGTAGTCCGCACAGCGGCCCACGATGACGCAGCTTTCTTTTTCTGCGATCTCGCGAATGATCTCCGACTGAGCGCAGAACAGCTTGTCGTTGATGGGCACGTTGAACTGATCCACACTGCTGTGATACATGTTGGAGCTCATAACCAGGGTGTAGAGCAGGCTGCTGGCCGCCTTTTCCTCGGCGTGCTGCAGGGCCTCCACGCTCAATCCGCTTTTTTCGGCGGCAAGGGAGAGCAGACTCCGGTCGTAGCAATTGACTCCCAGGATCTGCGCAAGCTTTTGGCCGACTTCCCGTCCTCCGCTTCCATATTGTCTGGCAATGGTGATGATGGTGTTCATCCCTCAGCCCCCCTGTTTTTTGAGATGTATATTATTATACAGATAAACTTGGTTTTTGTAAATACTTTTGCACAGATTTTTTCAAAAATCGGCGGAAGAATTATGCCATTTGTACGAAAGGAGAGCGTATGATCTGCTTACAGTGTACCGTGCCTCGCCCCGGTGAAACCCAGCACGAGGCGGGAATCCGTCTGCGGGACGGGATGCTCCGCCGCTTTTGCGGGATCGAATCTCCTTCCGTTATGGCCCGAGGGGGCGAAAAGCCACGCCTGGCGGATCGCTCGGATATATCCTTTTCCGTTTCCCACAGCGAGTCGGCGGTGATCTGTGCCCTCAGCTTTCCCGGTATAGCGGAGGCGAAAGATGCCACCGTCATCTACGGCGGAGCCGATGCTCCGGCGGTGGGCGCCGATATAGAGATGGTACGGGACGTGGGTGACGTACCCCGTTTGCGGCGGCTGGCCGACCGATTCTTCCCTGCGGGGGAAGCGGATCGGCTGCGGGGGATTCCCGATGGGGAATTTCCTCTGGCTTTTTGCGAGACGTGGACGGCGCTGGAAAGCTTCGTCAAGCGAACGGGGGAAGGATTCCGCCACGGATTTTCCCATATTG
>JBGVJO010000387.1:0-3381 GCA_045129535.1 Eubacteriales bacterium | reverse complement strand
CTCGCGGAAAACGGCATCCGTCAGATCATCCTTTCCTCCTCCGAGCGGGAAATGCTTACGCGGCATTTGCAGATTCTCGGTATAGAAAACGGTTTTGAGCACGTGGTCGGTCTGGACAACATCTACGCCGGCGGAAAAGCGGAAACAGCCAAGCGCCTGTTTGGTGAGAATCAGTCCGACGCCATTATGATCGGTGACACGCCCCACGATGCGGACACGGCCCGGGCCATGGGTGCCGACTGCATTTTGTACACCGGCGGTCACTCCGGACGGGAGGCGCTGATGGGGTGCGGCTGCCCTGTGGTGGATAATCTCACCGACGTGCTGCAATATATACTGTAAATTCCAAAAATATCCACTGATAAAATCCCGCCAATCCGCAAATGATAGGAATGTTCACCGCAGAAATTGCGGTTCAACAATGATTCGACAGGAGAGCGGCGGGATTACCCCTCGCAACATTTGATTATGTTTTTGGACAGAATCGCATTGCTACTGGTCATCGTAGGTGCCGTGAACTGGGGCAGCGTTGGCTTGTTCCAGTTTGATCTGGTATCGTGGATCTTCGGCGGACAGGACGCCCTCGTCAGCCGCATCGTCTACACGGTCATCGCCCTGGCAGGACTTTGGTGCGTTTCCCTTTTGTTCCGTTCCAGAGAAGCCATCGAGGATTGACAAGTAAAAAACGGAGAGAACCGTGTGTTCTCTCCGTTTTGTTTTACTCGATATACGGTGTGCACCGCAGATACGTGTCCGAGGGTGGCACGTCCTTCCGGCACAAAGTGTACAGTCGATCCGCCTCCTTGGCCTTTTTGTACATACTCCGCGCTTCCTCCCCCAAACCTCGCTCATCGGACGGCTTGGTGATAAGGGAAATCGGCAGGGACTTCTTGATAGCGGCCAGGTGGGCGCATCCTGTCTCGCCGGCAGCCAGAAGAACCGTGTAGGCAGGCAATCGTTTTACGTCTTCCTCCGCGACGGAAAGAAGATCAAAGAGTGCCGCCCGGCGAAGACGTGCATTGGTATACTTTTTCGTTGCGGCAAGGGAAAACATCTCCTCGCCGTCACTCGCCTGCTCGGCACCGCGCACGAGGCGCTCCAATACGCCGCCGTTTCCCTCGGCAAAGGGTGGCATATCTCCGCGGCGGCGAAGGTGGATAAACAGAATATCCCGCAACCGAGCCGGGTCGGCAAGTCGTCGCTCCCCGGATTCTCTCTCAAAAACCGCCAAGGAATTGTCCGGCATATGAGAGGACACATCCTCTCGCCGGGACAGTTTTTCGCGGATCGCCGTTGCTCCCACAAAGCATGGATCGTCCCGATCGCTCAAACGACGGATCGGCCGGATCTTCAAGGGATATCCCGCCGTGCGGATACTCTTCACGTACTCGATGGCAAGAATATCGTTGGGTGAATGCAGCACAGCGGAAATATCTTCGGCAAAATGCTTCTGCAAGCATTTTTCGCGGATCTGTGCCATTCCGTATTCCGGATACTTCTTGCTTTCCGCCAAAAAATCCTGCGAAAACGCCAAAGAAGTAAGCACGTCAGCAATCCTCTCGTACAAGTCTCCGCGATCCTCGCTGACACCGAAGGCAAGTGTGTCCGCTCCCATGGCGTGCGCCAGCCACGTGCCGGCGGCGGCAAAGGATTCCGCTCCCGCACTGCAAAACGGAAACGGCAATTCCACCACCAAATCCGCACCGGCTTTCACGAGTGCCTCTGCACGGGCGTATTTGTCGAGGATAGCACACTCCGCCCGCTGGACGAAATTGCCGCTCATGACGGCAATCACGCAATCCGACGTTTTTCGGATTTCGCGCAAAATATAAGCGTGTCCCCGATGAAGAGGATTCATCTCGCAGATAATAGCCGTCGTTCTCATTGTACTTTCATCCGTTCCACAGTATCTTTTTCCGGGGTAACGTAGGCGGTCCAGTTGGTGGAATAGGTAACGAAGCCGGGTTTCGCGCCGGAGGGCTTCTTCACGTACCGCACGCGGGTATAGTCTACCGGCACCATCACGCCGTCGGACACCTTGGAATAGTATGCGGCAATCATAGCCGCCTGGGTGAAGTCCCGCTCGGTAGGCTCGTCCGCCTCGCCATCGCTGGACAGCACCACGTGGGAGCCGGGCTGATTCTTCACGTGGAACCACCAGTCCGACCGCTGTGCCACCTTGGTGGTCAGGTAGTCGTTGGCCACGTTATTCTTACCACAGAGCACCTGCCGTCCGTCATCCGTCACAAAGCGAAGCAAGGTGGGGGCGGGCGGCTTTTTATAGGTGAAGTTCTTCATTTTCGAGGCGTATCCGCTCTGATACAACTCCAGTCGGATCTCACTCAGATCCTTTTCCGTTTCCGCACGGGACAAGGCATCCTGCACCGTGTGGATATAGGAAAGCTCCGCCTTTGCCTGCTCAATCTGCTCCGTCAGATGGATGCGGGCGCTTTTCGTTTTGTTGTATTTTTTATAGTATTTTTGGGCATTTTGAGCGGGAGTCAGGTTGATCTCCAAGGGGATCTCCACGCAGGCTGAGTCCTCGGCGTAATAATTCTCCAGCGCCGCAGCCTTCATTCCCTTTTTCAGACGGTAAATATTGGCCGTAATCAGATCACCGTACAGCTTGTAGGTGTCACCGCTGTCGCACTCCGTCAATTCTGCCGTCTGCACTGCCATTTTTTTCTCAATGCGGTTTTCCGCATTATGCAGAAGCCGCAGGATATCGGACGCTTTCTGCTGCAGCACGTCCTGTCGGCTGCGCTGGGCAAAATACGCATCAATCAGCGCAGAAAAGCTCTCCATCGGTACGCGCTTCACCGCGTCACCGTATTGGAGGATATCTGTATAGGAATATTCTTTGGGCACTCCTTGCGGGGACAGAATCAGCGTAGGAGCACTGCATTTTCCCCGGACTGCGTCCCGATAGGCAGAAAACTCCTGCCACAGGGAGCGGCTGCATTCCTCAAGAGTAGCGGCTGTATGTCCGCCGGCACGGAATGCAATCTCACGGGCCGTCACCGATGCCATACCGGCAAAGGTGGAAGTCAGTTTTTTCTCCGTCACGGCAGTAGGATCACTACCACCCATAATATCGTTAAATTCCCGTTCCGTCACCGTCATAGGATCCAGCTTATCCTGTTTCGGCGGTTCCTCATACCGCATACCGGGCAAGAGTTGCCGCTTCTGGCTTGTAGTAAAGTCCACCGGCTTGAGGATACCGATCATTTTATCGTCACGGTCACACAGAATCAGATTGCTGTACTTGCCCATGATCTCGGCAATCAAATGCTTCTCCGTTTTAAAACCCATTTCGTCGTACGCCTCAAAGGTGAAGCGAGCGGCACGCTCAAAGCCGAACTGGGCAATGCGGATCAGCTT
>JBGVJO010000386.1:0-5916 GCA_045129535.1 Eubacteriales bacterium | reverse complement strand
TGGCGGAGGTCTGCTGGGTTTCGGGCATCGCATCCTTGGGCACGATGCCGTACTTGTTCACGATATTCACGAACATATCCCACTGACCGCCGTCATGAACGCCGGTACGCACGATATAGGAAACGGTGCGGTCGTCGGCGGGCAGATGGGCGGTGTCCAGAATGCTCTCCAGATAGTAGTTCACCCGCTCAAACTTATCCCAGAAGGCCAGATAGCTCTGGGAGAGCTCAAAGGAGTCCAGATTCAGCTCCTTAGCCACGATCTCGCGAAGCACGTTGGCGGCGGCGAACAGCCAGCAGCGGCCGCTCTGCTTCTGATTGGTGGCCGTCATGGTCTTGATGTCCACGGAGAACTTGAACTGCATCTTCCGTGCTGCCACGGGGTCGAAGGCCAGATCGTTCATGTTGGCCTTGGAAAACGCGCACGTCATCACCTGCCGGATGGGATCGGCGGCGTAGGCTTCCTCGTAGCGGATAAGATCTTCTTTCTTGATGTCGGTAGCATGGTTGCGCATAACGGTATCTCCTGTATGTAATGAATTAACTCTTGTTTCGTCTCCGATCCAGGTAGTCCTGCAGAATCAACGTGGCGGACAGCTCGTCCACGGAGTCCTTCCGCTTTTTGCTGTTTACACCGGTATCGGACAGAAAACGGTGAGCGGAAACGGTGGTGAGCCTCTCGTCAAAGAGCTCCACGGGCAGTCCCGATTCTTCTTCCACAATGCCGGCGAAGGCACGAACCCGCTCACAGCGGGGTCCCTCGGTGCCGTTCATATTCAACGGCTTGCCGATAATGATGCGGGCAACCCCCTGCTCCTTGGCAAAGGCGGCCACCTGCTCGGCAGTCTTGCGGAGATTACCGCAGCGGATGCAGCCGGCCCCTACGGCCAGAAGGCCTGTGGCCTCGGACAGAGCCAGTCCTGTGCGGGCGTCACCGAAATCGACGCCCAAAAATTTTTCTTTCATAGTTACTCCAAATATGTCTGTTTCGTATCAGCGGCGGGGATGTGCTTCGGCGAAGGCCAGCACTTCCGCCTTCGTGGGAATCGACGTGTAAGCCCCCACCCGGGATACGCTGATAGCGGCGGCACAGTGGGCCAAATGGGTGGCGTTTTGAATATCCATGCCCTGCAGATAAAAGTGGGCCAAAGCAGCGGTAAAGGTATCGCCGGCGGCGGTGGTGTCCACGGCAGGAACGGGGATGGCGGGCACGATGTTTGCAAACTTGCCGTCGTAAATAAAAGCGCCCCGGCCGCCCAGCTTGATGACCACGTATTTTGTACTCACCAGGGAAGCCAGCTTGATGGACGCACGCAGACAGCTTTCCGCATTGGTGGGATCAATGCCCGTGTACGCCCGGGTTTCTGCTTCGTTGGGGGAGAAGATCTCCACTTTCCCCAATTTTTCCAGGGGAAAATCGGGGCGGGCCGGGCCCGCATCCACGAAAACGGGGATGTTTTTCTCGTGGGCAAAATGCGCGGCGGCAAGCACGGCCTCGTCGGGAATCTCAAACTGGAGATAAACCCCATCCGGATAACAGGTAAGCGCTTCCTCCGCATCGGCGGCAGTGAGCGCATTGTTGGCACCGGGGTATACGATGATCCGATTGGCACCGTCCTCCTCTACCAAAACGGAGGCCAGGCCGGTGGGAGCCTTCTTGTCCCGCACGATAAAGCGGGTGTCGATCCCTTCCTTCTCATAAACGGAAAGCAGGCGGGTGCCGTTTCCGTCGGCGCCCAAACGGGCGCAGAATACACAATCGTCGCCCAGGCGGGCGAAGGTGACGGCGCTGTTGGCGCCCTTGCCGCCCGGAACGTAACTGTATCCGACGTCGGTTTCCGTTACCGTTTCCCCGGCGCGGGGAACACGGCGCATTCTTTGCACGAAGTCTAAATTGGCGGAGCTGACAACAAGAATTCTCTTATCCATGGTAGTTCCTCCTGTATGGTTCGGTGTGTGCATACACTAAAAAACGGCTTCTCCCGTTACGTCGGGACCGGCGATTACCCGGGCGTTCTCCGAGTTGGGGTAACAGCGCACGTCCAAAATCCGCTGGTTGCGGCTGCCGCGGAATTTGAGAGTCAGATCCCGCTCTGCCAGAATGAAGGGGCCGTCCACCAAAAAATCCGTGACGGAGAGCAGCTTTTTCACACTTTCCTCACTTTTGGCCCGCTCCAGCAGCACCTCGTAGGTGTATCCGGTGTAGGTCATGACGTCCAAACCCGCCTCGTGGGCGGCACGGCCGATTTCCGCGAGTTCCTCCCCCCACAAAAACGGCTCGCCGCCGGAAAACGTCACTCCGCGGAGCAGGGGATTTTCCCGTATGGCGTTCCACAGCCGGGTGGTGGAGGAAACGTATCCTCCCGCCGGATCGTGGGAGTCGGGGTTGTGGCAGCCGGGACAGTGATGGGGGCATCCCTGCACGAAGATAACGAACCGCAGACGGGGACCGTCCACGATGGATTCACGTACCGCACCGTGCAAACGGATCGGCAGATCCCGTGGGGTATATTGGGAGGTAAAGGTGCGGCGGGGCGTGTGCAGCATGGCGGTGTCTCCGGCTTTCGATAAATTTTAAGTACTGATTATATTATACGGCACAATTTTGACAAAATCAATACGGAAACGAGGGGTGATGCTGGAATATTTCGTGCGGGCACGGCATAAAAATTCACAAAAAATATCATACTATCTCTTGCATTGGACAGAAAGTGTTGTTATAATTAGGGTAGAGAAACACTCTGAAATCATATCCGCGGAGGAAATACGAATGGATTGGGGTTTTATCAATATGTTTAAGAAACCGGAAGAAAAGAAAACCAGCGTAGTGAAAGTCGTTCTGATCACTCTGGGCGTAATCGCTGCCGTTGCAGCGGCTCTGGCCGTTCTCTATACGCTGTTCAAAAAATATTTCACCATCACCTTCGAGTGCGGTGACTGCGAGAACTGCGACGAGGACTGCTTTGACGACGAGCTCGCCTTTGACGAGCCTATCTGCTGCGAAGCGGACGATATCCTCGAGGAGCCCATCGCTGAGGCGTAATTCCAAAAAAGAAAATGCCGGAGAAATCCGGCATTTTTTATTTTATTCAGAATCGCCGTAAAAACGACTTGATGGCGCACAGCAGGCTGGCTACTACCATACCGATGGCGGCAAACAGGGCCGCGTCAAAGAGGGAAAAGTCCAGACTGCCGTTTATTTTGGCTACGCCGCACTGCTTTTCGGGATTATCCTTGCGATAGAACGTCATCGTAACGTTTACGTCGTCGTTGACCATCAGGCGGTTTCCGTGCCGGAATTCCCGGATCTTTTCCGCAATGCAGCGGCATGCGCCGTTGTCCGTCAGTTTCATAATTCCATACCTCCCGGCGCCCGGCGCCGCATCGAATTCCGTTGTTTCGGGAAAGATAAAATGCATCTCCGATTCTCATTTTATCATACGGAGAGGGATTTTTCAACGGTGTTTTGTCAACTTACTGAATTTTAGCGTTTTCACTGATGGACGACACAATGTTCCGCATATCGGACTTGCTTTTCGCGGAGCGGGCGCGTGCCACGATCTCCCGACGTGCCACGTCATCCAGGCCGGCAAAGGCCATCATCGCGGGGCCGTTTTGCGCCAGCGCCATGGTGAAGCCGACGGGCAATTCCCCCACAGGCTGAATGGTCGGATCGTCTTTTGCCACAGTATCATCTCCTTTCTGTCGTGATCCGGTTTTAGTATGGGGCTTTTGCCCCGATTCTATGGCAGGAAAATCGTTTTTTTACCGAAAGAACTTTACATCCGACGTGATTTCGGGTACAATAAGGAAGAATATTGAAATTTTAACAGAACGGATGAAACGTATGCAGATCAGTGAAAACACCCGCAAGATGGCCCGGGAGGCCGAAATCGCCCTGCGGGATATTTTTGAAGATATTGATGAAGTTGCCCGCGTCGGCACCGAGCGGGTGCTGGACGTGTTCTGTGAGGAGCGGGTCAGCGAGGGTATGTTCGCCGCCTCCACCGGCTACGGCTACGGCGATATGGGACGGGATGCCATCGACCGCATCGCCGCCAAGGTGTTCGGAGCGGAGGCCGGCTTTATGCGCCCCTCCATCCTCAGCGGCACCCACGCCCTCACCATCGGCCTGTTCGCCCTCCTTCGTCCCGGAGACGTGATGCTGTCCATTACGGGCGCTCCCTACGATACCCTCCGTGAGGTCATCGGTATGGACGGCGCCAACGGAGACGGCTCTCTGGCGGATTTCGGCGTCCACTACGACGACGTGGATTTTGCCGCCGACGGCTCCTTTGATTTTGACGGCATTGACGCCGCCTTGAAAAAGCACGGCGATCGGGTAAAGGTCGTCTTTATGCAGCGCTCCAAGGGATATCTGGCACGGCCTACCCTGACGGTGGCTCAGATCGGCGAGGCTGTCCGCTTCGTGCGGGAAAGAACCGGCGGGAACACCTACATCGTAGTGGATAACTGCTACGGCGAATTCACCGAAACCACCGAGCCCACCGCTGTGGGTGTGGATATGATCATCGGCTCCCTCATTAAGAATCCCGGCGGCGGAATGGCGGATACCGGCGGCTACATATGCGGTACCAAGCGTGCCGTGGAATTGGCGGGCAACCGTCTGTGCTGTCCCGGCGTAGGCCTGGATGCGGGTGCATCCCTCGGTCAGAACCGGAATATGCTCCGCGGTCTTTTCTACGCACCGCATACGGTGGCTCAGGCCATCAAGACCGCTCATCTGGCGGCGTATATGTTCGAGCAGGCCGGATTTGACGTGCTCCCCGGCCCCTTTGAGCGCCGCTCCGATATCATTCAGACCGTGTCTCTTAAGACTCCCGAAAAGCTGTGCCGCTTCTGTCAGGGAATCCAGGCCGCATCCCCCGTGGATGCCCACGTGGTGCCGGAGCCCTGGGATATGCCCGGCTACGCCGATCCCGTGATCATGGCGGCAGGTGCCTTTGTGGGAGGCGCCTCCATTGAGCTTTCCGCCGACGGTCCTCTGCGCGCGCCGTACACCGTATTTTTGCAGGGCGGACTCACCTACGAAAGCGGACGACTGGGCGTTTTGGCGGCTTTGGACTACGTTTTGGCACAGGATTGAGCCGGATTTTTCACCCTCGGTGATGGAAAACGGAACAAAAAGGTTAATAAAGATTAAATTTTAATGAAAAATTTGCAAAAAACTGTGGCTATTGGGGCAAAACTATGTTATAATATGGTTTGCGGTTGGAGTTGTTTCCCGACGCGCACAGTTTATTGATATTTTGAAAATATTTTATTTGGAGGATATTATGGCAAAGAAGTATGTGTACCTCTTTTCTGAGGGCGACGCATCCATGCGTGAGCTTCTGGGCGGTAAGGGTGCAAACCTTGCTGAGATGACCAAGATCGGTCTTCCCGTTCCCCAGGGCTTCACTATTTCCACTGAGGCCTGCACTCAGTACTATGAGGATGGCAGACAGATCAACGATGAGATCATGGCGCAGATCATGGAATACATCGTTAAGATGGAAGAGATCACCGGCAAGAAGTTCGGCGACAAGGAGAATCCCCTTCTCGTTTCCGTTCGTTCCGGTGCAAGAGCTTCCATGCCCGGTATGATGGATACTATTTTGAACCTGGGTCTGAACGAAGAGGTTGTTGAGGTTCTGGCAAAGAAGTCCGGCAACGCTCGTTGGGCTTACGACTGCTACCGCCGCTTTATCCAGATGTACTCCGACGTTGTTATGGAAGTCGGCAAGAAGTACTTCGAGGAACTCATCGACAAGATGAAGGAAGAAAAGGGCGTTACCCTGGACGTTGAATTGACCGCTGACGATCTGAAGGAGCTGGCCGGCCAGTTCAAGGCTGAGTACAAGGCCAAGATCGGCACTGACTTCCCCTCCGATCCCAAGGAGCAGCTGATGGGCGC
>JBGVJO010000385.1:0-2359 GCA_045129535.1 Eubacteriales bacterium | reverse complement strand
CTGATCTTTTTGGCCATCTGCCGCCCGGCAAGAGAATCTATGGAGAGAATATTCTTTATTTGAGAAACAGGCAAACGTATAGGGCCGCTGCACAAAAGTGCAGCGGCCCTTTTCATTTAGTTAGTAGGCTGAAAGTTATTTTCTCACGTGATATCATACAACCGATAGCCGTAATTGCGGATGGTATTCTCCAAATCGCAGAAATGCGCTTGAGCATTTTTATATAAAAACTTTATCATGACAGCCTTTGGGTAGGTGTAAAATGTTAAGCTCAAATCAGTAACTTCTTTTTCACCCACGCAGCATTCCGCATCAGGATATGCCCTTGTGAAATTCTTGACGCACTCACTGAAGTCTATATATACCCCATTATGGAGAGTTATGCCCTTTTCAGTAACGGAAAGAATTTCCTTTTCAGAAAAAGCATCGTAACTGTCAAAATACGTCTCCGGTAATTCCGTCATTAACCGTGATATCCTTTCATTCAAATAATTTTCGTTCTTCTTCGCTCCCACCACAAATACACGCCCAAAACGGCGGTCATAATCAGTGGGAACACGGCGGCAATCAGCATGCCGTGCTTCATGGCAATCTGCTCCGCATCCCCTGCGATGCCTGCCATATGCAAAGCACCGGGGGCTTTCGCAAAATCGGTAACGACACCGCTGAGCCAGGGGCCAAGTGAGCATCCCAGATCTCCCGCCAAAGCGAGAACGGCGAACATTGGTGCGCCGGCTCTCGGATATTTCCCCGAGGAGAGGCTGAGAACGCCGGGCCACATAAGGGATACGCCCAATCCGCAAAATCCGCATCCGATCAGGGAAAACACAGGCAAGGAGGCGAACACAGAGAGCAGATAGCAAATCAGCGTCAGCACCGAGCATCCGAACAAGGCAGGGGCGATACGGTATTTCTGCCCCCACAGCCCGTAGCCCACGCGGCCCAATCCCATCAGCACCCCAAAGAAGCAGGGGCCGAGAATGTCTCCCGTGACCTTGGATACGCCCAGGGCTTTTTCCGCAAAGAGCGATGCCCACTGAGACATCGTCATCTCTGCGGCGCCGCCGCAGATCATAAGCAAAATGAACAGATAAAACAGCGGCTTGCGAAGCAGATCGGACAGACGGTTCCCCGTCTGCTTTTCTGTCACCATCGGGGGAATGGGCACGAAACAGAACAAAATCAGATCCGAAATCGGTATCAGCGCCCACAGGCACGGGAGCAGGCCCCACAGATCATCGCCTGCGAATCGGAGAAGCACGGTTGTGACGAACACCACCAGGCACTGTCCCCAGGAATAGAAGGAGTGGAGCAGACTCATAGACGCCGCTTTGGCATCGCCGGGAATGGCGTCGATGAGGGGGCTGATCACCACCTCCGTCATACCGCCTCCCATGGAGTAAAAGAATACCGCCACCAAAATTCCCAAATAAGGATCGGCAAACAAGGGAGGCAGGATACCGAGCAGGATCAAGCCAACCGCCGCCAGCACGTGAGCGGCGATGGCGGCGGCACGGTATCCGATTTTCTCAAGCAGTCGGATGGACAAAAAGTCCACACTCAACTGGATAACAAAGGTAACAAGCACCAGCTGTCCCAGGCGGGAATAGGTAATGGCATACCGATCCTGAAAGATGATAAAAAACAGCGGTGCCAGATTGATAGAGATCGCCTGGGTAATATAACCGATATACCCGGCGAGTCTCGTGTGTTTATAGCTCAGACGCATGAAATCTTTACTTCTTAAACTTATCAAGTGTGGTGTAATACACAATGTCTACGCCGGTGAAGTACGCATTGATGATGTGCTCGTAGTCATAACCGAGCAGTCCCAGATCCCGGGCACCGTACTGGCTCATACCGCCGCCGTGACCCCAGCCCTTACCCACGATGATAAAATTGTTGGGGTTGGATGCAACAGCGACCTTCGTTTCCGTAGTAACCGCATATTCCTTGATGGTACGGGGCAACTGAATCTGTCCGCCGGGCACCGTGGGAGTGGGTGCGGATGCCGCCAGCTTCACAAGGCCGTCTGCCGTCTGGATACACACGTCTTCTCCGGCAACGACGGTGCCGGATGCGGTCAGGATCGGCACGGATTTAGCATCAATAACGGTAGTGGTCTCTGCGGTCAGCACCTGTACGGCGCTGCTCTGCATGGTAGAAATGCTGCCGGAGGTCGTTCCACCCGACACGGGAGGACGAACGTCCTTCTCCACCGCATTGTCAATCACCGTTTCTCCCAGCGTTTCCACTGTATCTACAGTATATTCCACACTGCCGCGGCCGACCACAAAATTCGCGCTCTTTACATAGGCGCTCAACTGACCGCGGACACGGTCCGTATTGTTGAGTTCGA
>JBGVJO010000384.1:0-1946 GCA_045129535.1 Eubacteriales bacterium | reverse complement strand
CAATCGAATAAAAAGAAAACCGCAGGGGTATCCTGCGGTTTTTCTATATAACGGCCGAAGCCGTACCTGAAGACGAACAGCTGACAATCGGCACTGCAAGGATTTTCTGCATATGCTGAATATATCCATCAGGATGCACTCCGGCAATAATGGTCGTACAGCCACCGGTTCCGCATCTTCAGCCAGTTTTTGAGATACGCGATCTCCCCGTCGTAGGTGCCGTCCACCGGCTTATGTTCATAAGAACCGTACCCCTTTTTAAGACTCCACAGGGTATAATTCCGATCGATCTCCGAGCGACACTCTTCCAGCAGGCTGTCAATTTTGTTAGGGCCCAACTCATTGTCCTCATACAGATTGACGATCACCGGCTGCAGCTCTCTGTACAGATCGCTGACAAGCTGCGTAAATTCCTCATAGCGGAACAAATGCTGATTGAACAAACCGACGCAATACAGTCCCTCGTAGGACAGCCCGGAGCCGCCCACGTTATTGTACGCCTGGTAATAGGTGGACGAGCAGTTGCCGGAGCTCAAATCAAAGTCCCAGACGGGGCCCTCGTGCAGCTTGTTATCCTTCACGTAGAAACGGGTACTGCTCACGGCATAATCCACGTTTTTGAAGAGTTCTTCCACGATATAGCACCGCGCGAAGGATTCTACGTCCACGTATTCTTTGACCGCATCGTAATCCCCCGAAAGGAGGGCGTTTTCCGCTTCTCCCATAAAATTCCTGAGCCACGCGCGCTGCTCCTGCGTGGGCGGATCCGGCTCGTTGTATCCCAGGATTATTTTCAACACGGGGGTGGTCAGAATATTGGGATTGGAATACCCCGCATAGGGCTCCAGCTCCATCAGATATTCGTTATTTTCCGTATCAATATCCACCTGGGTGGGGCTTACGTCCACCGGCTCACAGATCTGATACAGGCCCCGGTATTCCCCGTTGAAATACAACTCGGCAAAGCAGGAATTCGAGGTATACTCCATCCCCGTCTCCCGGGCAAAGTCATACGCCAGGGTATTACGCAATTGGGTCTTGTCGTACAGATTGGCAAGAAGATTCCACTTCTTTCCCTTGCCCAGACCCAACAGTTCCACCTTGGAATCGAATTTGATATTATAGGGCGTCTTCGCGCCGGCGGAGGTGGAATGGCCGCGGATCTTGATAGTGGATTCCGTATCGTACACGTCGTCGTACACGCCGCTGGGATCGTGAACGGTAATCACGCAGGAAACGTACGTACTGCGCTTCAGATCGTTTTCCGTGGTTATGTACACCTGCGGCAGCAAGGAATCCGACGGGGGCACCTCTGTCTGCCCCTGAGGAATCGCCCGAATCCGCCGCTCCCCAAAGGGATTTTTGTAAGCCTCCCCCACCGTACCGGAGAGCGTATCGGACACGTACGCCGTCCATGCATCCCGATTGGTGACGGTAGTTTCCGTGGCGCGGTCGTTATCGCCCAAAATACTCGTGACGGTATAGGAAAAGGACTCACTGAAGGTGACCGTATAGGTGGCATCCGCTTGAAGCGGCGCGCCGCCGATCAGGACGTCCCTCACGCGGCCGTCGCCGGATAATCCCGCAAAATTCCCCATATCGTCCGTCATGACGGTGGGATTTTGGTTCATATCGAGAACCGCAGACACCCCGCTCACGTGAAGAAATTCGGAGTTTCCCCGAGGCAGGTACTGATACGCGGTCTCCAGACAATAGAGAATCTCCTCGCCGGTGGCGTGGACGGTGATCAGATTGCATTCCACCGGAAGGGTGGCAAATATATCCGCCACGGTAATCTCCCCACAGGGGATGCCGTCCCCGATCTCCCCCGCGCATACGATAGCCACGTCCGCACCGGATACAGCGCGGTACGCATCCGCACACAAATCACCCAAATTGGTCTGTGCCGAGGGGATCAGGTGTTTTTGGCTTTCCGGGTCGTGGGT
>JBGVJO010000383.1:0-7634 GCA_045129535.1 Eubacteriales bacterium | reverse complement strand
CGCCAACAATCCCAATATTAAAGGCGAAAAGTATCTGACCGCCATCATTTACCGCACCGATCTTCTGGAGATGGAGGAGGGCGATATCGTCCACTACACCAAGTATAATAACGCCCGCGGACGCGTTATGAACTGGGGCTTGTTCAAGGTAAAGGAAACCGGAGAGCGGTTCATTTTCCTCAACACCCACTGGGATGTAGATTCTCAGAACGCAGAGGGTGAAAAAGTAACGGGCTACCGGGCAGATCAGTCGAAGGAAGTGCGGGATATGGTCCTGAAGCTGCGGGACGAATACGGCCTCCCCGTAATCTGCACCGGCGACTGGAATCTGTGGGAGAAAGACCAGATCATGGTCAGCATGCTGAAGAAAACGGATATGGTGAACGCCCGCCAGGTGCTGTATCCCGGTTATGGACGGTACATTGATATGATCCTGACGGACAAGGACGTTTCCGTGCTGCGTTGGGAAGAGCTGGCCTACAACAGCAAGCCGGATCTTGGCTCCGATCACGCATGGCTTATTGGGGATCTGAAGTTCCCGGACTAAATATAAAAACAGAATATCGGCAGGACTGCCGCACCCATGTGCGGCAGTCCTTTTTTGTTTTTCGGCATGCCCTCCGAGTCACTTTTTGGCGATTGCGGAAAGTGCGGGAAAGAGTGAAATGTTGGAAAATAACGGAGCTTGTCAAATATCTCTCGGGAAATGGTGCGGATTAGAGAAAAATGAGGAGAAATAAGAAGAAAAATTTCATAAAATGCAAAAAAAACTATTGAAATTCCCATAAAAGTGTATTATAATGATTACAAAGTGGTGGAGTGTGGGGGAAAGTAGTGCAAAATTCCACAGGAAAGGAGCAGAAAGCCATGTTGATGGGTAAATTTACGCACAATCTGGATGCGAAGAACCGTCTGTTTATTCCGGCCAAGCATCGGGATCAGTTGGGCGAAACTTTTGTTATCACCCGAAACATAGACAAATGCCTTTCTGTCTTCTCCATGGAGGAATGGGAAAAGTACACGGACAAGCTGGAACAGCTTCCCTCTACGCAGGCCCGTGAGATTGCCCGCTTTATCTACTCCAACGCCACCGACGTTCAGCCCGATTCGCAAGGGCGCGTTCTGATCCCCGCCGAGCTCCTTGCCTACGCCGGCATCGAGAAGGGTGCGGTTGTAGTTGGTTGCGGCCGACACGCTGAGATCTGGGCCGAGGAGATCTGGAACGAGAAGAACAACAGCGAAAGCGAAGAGTCCCTGACGGAATTGATGATCCGTCTCGGCTTCTGACGGATACGGAGCCGCATATATGGAATTTGCTCACGTATCGATTTTAGCCCCCGAGTGTATGGAGATTCTCCGACCGGAGCGCGGCGGTGTATATGTGGACTGCACAGCCGGCGGCGGAGGTCACTCCTTCGAGATAGCACGGCGGCTGCCGGAGGGCGGCCGACTGATCTGCCTGGATCGGGACGATGCGGCGCTGGCCGCTTGCGAAAAGCGGCTGGCCCCCTTCGCCGATCGGGTCACTTTGGTGAAAACGAATTTTTCCGGCATTGGTACCGCTCTCGATTCCCTGGGCATCGATCAGATTCACGGCGTTATGTGGGATCTGGGCGTGTCCTCCTATCAGTTGGATGAAAAAGGGCGCGGCTTCTCCTACACGGCAGAAGCACCGCTGGATATGCGAATGGATCAAAGCGCAGCCTTCTGTGCGAAGGATGTGGTCAACGGATATTCCGAGGCCGAACTGATCCGTATCATCCGGGATTACGGCGAGGAAAAATTCGCTGCCCGCGTGGCACACATCATTTGCGAAAGACGGGCAGAGAAGCCCATTGAAACTACCTCCGAGCTGGCGGATATCGTCTATCAGGCGATCCCCGCGGCGGCACGGCATAAAGAAAACCAGCACCCCGCACGGCGAACCTTCCAGGCGATCCGTATCGAGGTCAACGGTGAATTGGATTCCATTCCTCCCTCCCTGGAGGAAGCCATCCGGCGACTTGCCCCCGGCGGACGGGCGGCGGTGATCACCTTCCACTCCCTGGAGGATCGAATCACCAAGCAGACATTTACGAATCTTGCATCGGGATGCACTTGCCCGCCCAACTTCCCCGTGTGTGTGTGCGGTAAGAAACCCACCGTGAAGATTCTTAATAAAAAGCCCATCCTTCCCTCCGAGGAAGAAATGGAAGTGAATCCCCGCTCCCGCAGCGCAAAATTGCGGGGCGCGGAGAAACTGTAAGTATACACCGATTTTGAAAAACAGGAGGCCTCTCATGACCACGTATCATGCTGCTGATCCGCGTGCCACTACCGGGAACCCCCTCTGCGACAAACTGAGACGGGAGTACAGCCAAAGATGTGCTGTCGCTGCAAGCCGCTCTGTGCCTACCTCTGAATTGGTAGCGCGTGTCCAGAAGGGACTGAATCCCTATGAGAATATGCCCTCCTATCCCCAGATGCCCGTTACACGGACTGTAAACCGTGTCGCACCGCAGCAGCAAGCGCGTGCAGACAGACCGATGAGTCGCCCCGCTCCTGCCCGCACAGAAGCGGTTAAGAAAAATCAGGCAACAAGAGCTGCCCAGGGGAATGCGAAAAGAAGCGCAGCCGCTCCCCGCTCCCGTTCGATGACTCCCACCGCCCGCAAGAGCAGCACCGCGGTTTCCCACGTAAGACGGGCACCCGCTGTGAAGGAAGTGCGGATGGCCAATAAGCCCTTTCCGATGGCAACGTTGTCCTTGCTGGCCATCTTCACCGTAATGATTATGGTCATCATCGTAAGCTTCGCGCAGAATTATGAATTGAGCAGCGATATCGCTGCCCTGGAAGCACAGGCGCAGGCCCTGGCGCAGAGTGAGCGCGAGTTGGTGCTGGCCCTGGAGGAACGGGATGATATCCGCGTGATCGAGGATATCGCCGTCAACCGCATCGGTATGGTGCGCGGCAATCTGGTGGAAAGCCGCTTTGTATCCGTGTCCGGCGGTGACCGCATCGTTCTGAATAATCAGGATAAGGATGCTGCCACGGAAAGCGGCGGCTACGGATTGTTCTCCACGATGCTTTCCGCCATCGGCGAGAATCTGGACAAATTGAGAGAATACGTGGACTGACGCGAGGAGCAATAGAGCACCCCGCGTTTTTCCAAAATTATGCATCGCCCCCGGCTTTTGCATATTTATTTACCCGTGTGCGTAAAATACATACGGGGCTCCGCAAGCATAGTGGGTGCTTGCGGTTTTTCCGCCGATATACCAACTAAAACGGATGACCGTACGGAGGAGATAACGTGGCTACACCCGCCAAAAGGATCGATCGTCACATCGTGACGCGCTCGCTAATCATAATGGCTGTTTTTCTTCTCGTGGCGGTCGTTTTGATCTTTGCTTTGTTCCGGCTGCAGATCTTGGAATACGATTACTATCAGAAGGTGGTAATCGATCAGTTGACCCACGAAACGGAGGTCAATCCGGAACGGGGCATCATCTACGATCGGAACGGCAACATATTGGCCACCAATAAAACGGTGTATCTGATCTTCATCTCTCCCCAGGACATTATTGATGCCATGGCGGAGGCGGAAGGTGCGGCCATCGAAGCGGCGGCAGACGGTAAGGAACCCAAATCGGATTACAAGACGGCCTATACCTGGACGTCCGCCGATGGAAAACTGTACGATAATATGCCGATGAACGAGCTGATTGCCCACGAGCTGTCGGAGGTTCTGGGCGTGGATTACGATTCCGTCATCGAGAAGGCTGCCAAGAACGGCCGCCGGTACGAGGTAATCCAGAAGAACGTGGAAGAGGAGGCGGCGGACCGCATCCGCGCGTTCATTTCTAAGTATAAGTTCAACCGTCAGATCTATCTTCGTGCATCCACCAAGCGGTATTATCCCTACGATACGCTGGCCTGCCACGTGCTGGGCTTTACCAACGCGGACGGTGTGGGCATTTACGGCCTGGAAGCCCAGTACAACAATATCCTGGAGGGTACCTCCGGTCGGTACATAAAGGCGCAGGACGCCCACAACGGCGATATGCCCTTCGATTACGAGAGTTACGTGGAGGCGGAAAACGGCTACAATATCGTAACCACGCTGGATTTGTACATCCAGTACGAGTTGGAAAATCAGCTGAAGGCTACCTATTACGAATCGGCGGCGGGGAACCGCGTGTCCGGTATCGTGATCGACGTGAACACGGGCGGCATTCTGGCTATGGCCACCTATCCGTCCTTTGATTTAAATAATCCCTATAAGTTGGATGAGGATTCGCAGAAGAAACTGGATACACTGGATCCGGAATCGGATGAGTACACCCAAATGTACTATAATCTGCTCTACACCATGTGGAAGAACAAAGCCACCACGGAGTTGTATGAGCCCGGCTCCACCTTCAAGATCGTTACCACGGCCATGGGCCTGGAGGAAAACGTGATCCGCCTGCAGGAGAATTTCACCTGCACCGGCGCTCTCAAGATCGACGGCTGGACCCAGCCGATCCACTGCCATAAAAAGGGCGGTCACGGCACCTTGCCCTTCTATCAGATGCTTCAGCAGTCCTGCAACCCCACCATGATGCAGCTGGCACAGCGGTTGGGGCAGGATACCTTCTACGATTATTTTTTGTCCTTCGGTTACAATTCTACAACGGGCATTGATCTGCCCGGCGAGAGCTATCCCATCGTCAGCACGAAGAACAACTTCGGCGGCGTTTCTTTGGCGGTATATTCCTTCGGCCAGACCTTTAAGATCACACCCATTCAGCAGATCACGGCGGTGTCTGCCGTGGCCAACGGCGGCTATCTGAGAACGCCCCATCTCCTCCGGGAGATTGCGGACGATAAGGGCAACGTAATCCAGTCCTATGAATTGGATGCGGTGCGTCAGGTGGTCAGCACGGAAACCTGCGATACCATCGACTGGATTCTGGAGGACGGTGTGTCCGGCAACGGCGGTGCGAAAAACGCGTACGTCAAGGGATACAAGGTAGCGGCCAAGACCGGTACCTCCCAAAAACAGGATAAGTACGACGAGAACGGCGAGCGATCCTTCCGAGTGGGCTCCTGCGTGGCCTATGCACCGGCAGACGATGCCAAGATCGCGGCGCTGATTATGGTCGATGAGCCTATGAAAGGCTCCGTGTACGGCAGTGTGGTAGCCGCGCCGTACGTGTCCAAACTGCTGTCCTTCGTCCTTCCTTATATGGGTGTGGAAGCCCAGTATACGGAGGAAGAGTTGAAGAAGATTGAAGTCAGCATCTCCAACTACGTGGGTGCTACCGTGGAGGCCTGCCGGACCGATCTGGGATGGCGCGGCATCCAATATACTATCGTGGGCGACGGCGATACGGTCACCGCACAGGTTCCTGCCGCCGGATCCACCATATTCAAGGATACCGGCAAACTGATCCTGTATACAGGGGAAGAAACGCCGAAAAATACGGTTAAGGTGCCGGATCTCGTCGGTAAGACGGCGGAGGCGGCCAACCGGCTTCTTGTAAACGCAGGTCTGAACGTTTCGATCACGGGCGCGACCAACGGCGATACCGCCACGGTTATCAGCCAGTATCCCGCCGCAGGCGAAACGGTTCCGTCTGCCACCGTCGTTACCATCGACGTGCGGCATTTGGGATTGACGGACGACTGATCAGACCCGGAAGTGAAAAGTCATATCATCACTTCCGGAGGTATCCCATGGAGCTTGAAAGGCTTCTTGCGGGCGTGGCCGTGAAAGAGTGCCGCGCCGATCCCAAAATGGAAATTCCGCAAATCGTGTCCGATTCCCGTCGGGCAAGTGCGGGATGTATGTTCCTCTGCCTGCGCGGTGTGCGCACCGACGGCCATCGGTTTATCCCCAGGGCCAAAGAGCGGGGGGCGGCCGTTGCCGTTATAGATGACGCAAGCTGCGCGCCGCAGAATCTGCCCTATGTGCTGGTGGAAAACACCCGTGTTGCGGCGGCGCAGATCTGGAACAACTACTACGGCGACCCCACAAAGGATATGCGGGTGATCGCCATTACGGGAACAAACGGAAAGACGTCTACCTCCTACGTTCTGCGGGCGATCCTTTCTGCGGCCGGATACAAGGTCGGGCTGATCGGCACGGTGCGCTGTCTGTGCGGGGAGGAAGAGATCGATATCGGGGGCGGCGGCGAGATCGCCGACGTGCCCGCCGCTATGACCACGCCCGATCCGGAGTATCTGTACGGAGCGGCGGCGGTGATGCGGGATCGGGGGGCGGAGATTCTGATATTGGAGGCAACCTCCCACGCGCTGGATCTTCATAAGGCGGATGCTCTCTCCATCGACGTGGGGTTATTCACCAATCTTTCCCCCGAGCATCTGGACTACCACGGCACGATGGATCGTTACCTGGCGGCAAAGGCCCGTCTGTTCGAATTGTGTCCCGTGGGCATTGTGTCCGCGGATGATCCCCGGGCGCATCAGCTGGAATCCCTGGCGCCCGCTTGTCGCTTTATACGATGCAGTGCATCGGGCGCGGAGGGGGCCGACGTGCGTGCCATGCGGTGTGAAATGCAGGGCATCGATGGGGTTTCCTACGTTTACTATGCGAAAAATGCAGTGTTTCGGCTGAAATGTCCCGTGCCGGGGCAATTCACCGTAGCCAATACACTTTTGGCCGTCACGGCGGCCTTGCATCTGGGTGTGGACCCATTGACCGTCCAGGACGCTCTCCGCAGCTTCTGCGGGGTGGAAGGACGGATGGAACGGGTGCTCTTACCCGGTGCACCCTTTACGTTGTTTATCGACTATGCCCATACTCCGGCGGCGCTGGAAACGCTTCTGCGTACCGTGCGCGGGGCAAGGAGGGCGGGGGAAAAGATCACCTTGCTCTTCGGCTGCGGCGGGGACAGAGATCCCACCAAGCGTCCCGTAATGGGGCGGATCGCCTCCGCACTCTCGGATTTTGTGATCCTCACCTCCGACAACAGCCGCACGGAAGATCCGCAGGCCATCCTCTCCCAAATTCGGCGGGGGATGGATCGGGAGAAGCCCCACGTGGTCATTCCCGACCGGCGGGAGGCGATCCGATACGCCGTTCGCGAAGCGAGGGCGGGGGAGATCCTCTTGTTTGCGGGCAAGGGACACGAAAAATATGAGATCGATGCACTTGGCAAGCATCCCTTTGACGAGGCGGAAATTGCCCGTGCCGCCTATGCAGAGATCACAGGGGGACGATAGCCCCACATCCCAAGGAAAGGAAATTCGCGGCTTTGCCGCGTGGGAATACAGCAATGAAAGCCGAATTTACGATTCGATCCTATACGTCCGAGGAGATCGCCCGGATCACCGGCGGTGTCCTTGTGCCGGGAAGACAGCTTCATCGCCCCATTACCGGCATCTGCACCGATTCCCGTGAAGTGGTGCCCGGATCGCTGTTCTGTGCCATTGTGGGCGAGCGTACCGACGGACATATGTATATCGACACGGCCTGCCGTGAGGGAGCTGCCTGTATCCTCACACAGAGAGCGGTGGAGAATTGTCCCGTGGATACCGTCGTCGTACCCGATACGGTTCGCGCTATCGGTGATTTGGCGGGACATTACCGGGATCAGGCCCCTGTGCGGGTGATAGCGATCACCGGCAGCGTGGGCAAGACCACCACC
>JBGVJO010000382.1:0-1255 GCA_045129535.1 Eubacteriales bacterium | reverse complement strand
CTTTCCTCAAAGCCAAGCAGGAACGTGCCGTGACCGGCGATCTCATGGTTTTTGATGACCTCACCGATAAATTTAAAACCGGTCAGAACGTTATAGAGATGCACACCGTGCGCCGCACAGATGCGGGAGCAAAGCTCGCTGGTTACGATGGTTTTTACGGCGTAGGGTTCCGCGGGCATTTTGCCCGTATTTTCAAAGGCGGTGGCGATATATTCCAGAAGAAGGGCGCCCATTTGGTTGCCGGTGATGCACTTGAATTCGCCGTGTTTATCCTTGGCCATAACACCCACGCGATCCGCATCGGGATCGGTGGCAACGATCAGATCGCTTCCTACTTTGTCCGCGATAACGCGGCCCAGATCGAATGCCTGAGAGAACTCGGGGTTGGGGAACTTTACGGTAGGGAAGTTGCCGTCGGGGACCATTTGCTCGTCGACCGTATACAGTTTCTTCAAACCGGCTTTTTTCAAAAGCTGAGGCACCACGGTTGCACCCGTGCCATGCAGCGGCGTGTAAACAATGGCCATCTCATCCGCTACCTGTTTGATTGCGTCCGGATTCACTGCCTGTTCCAGAACTTTTTCCATATATCGTTCATCCAAGGATTTATCCGTAACGGTGATAAGGGACACATTTGCCTTATCCGGTGCGGGTACGTCACGGAAAATGTCCACGGATGCAATCTCCGCCGCCACAGTTGCCGCATGATCCGGCGGAAGCTGTCCGCCGTCCTCCCAATACGCCTTGTATCCGTTGTATTCGGAGGGATTGTGGGAGGCGGTAATGTTGATACCGGCTATACAATTCAAATCTCGAATGGCAAAGGACAAAACCGGGGTAGGACGCATCTCGGGGAACAGATACACACGGATTCCATCCGCAGAAAGCACCTCTGCCGCGCGTTTTGCAAATTCCTTCGAATTATTGCGGCTGTCATAGCAGACGGCGACACCGCGCTCCTTGCCACCGGGAGTTTTCAAAATAAGACGTGCTAGACCTTCAGTTGCATGGGCAACGGTAAACAGATTCATACGGGAAGTGCCCGCGCCCATAACGGAACGAAGGCCCGCCGTGCCAAAGGACATATAGCCGTTGAAACGGCTCTTTATCTCATCCTCACAACGGATGGCGAGCAATTCCGCTTTTGTAGCTTCATCCACTGCTGGATCGTTCAGCCAGCGGTTGTAATTATCCTTATAGTCGAGCATAGCATGTATCCTTTCTGATTTGAATTACTGTATGATTGTGAAAATAC
>JBGVJO010000381.1:0-7659 GCA_045129535.1 Eubacteriales bacterium | reverse complement strand
TTCGATTACATCAATATTCGGAATCAGGGCAGGGTATTCGCTTGCGTGAGCGTGGAGATATAGCCGTGCCGCACGCATCAGGCAGTCCTGCTTTTTGCGGCCTACCGCATCGGCAGGTCGGCCGTATCCGGAATTCTCCCCGGGTCGGGCCCGCCGTGTCTTTACCTCTGCAAATACGAGGTGTGTGTCGTTTTTTGCGATAATATCTATTTCGTAGTGACCGATATATACGTTGCGGCCGAGGATTTCGTAGCCGTTCTTTTCCAGATACAGGGCAGCGGATTCCTCACCCATACGTCCGAGAGATTTTGTGCTCATTTTGCCTCCGCCTGCTTCTTTTCCAGTGCGGCGGCCAGTTTTTTCCGGTCCTTTTCAAGAAAACTCAAAAAGGAGCGGCGGTGATAAGGGCAGGGGCCAAATTCATACACGGCCAGCTTGTGTGCCGGCGTAGGATAGCCCTTGTGCTTAGCAAATCCGTACTGCGGATATTCCGCATCCATATCGATGCACATACGGTCACGGGTGACCTTGGCAAGAATGGATGCCGCTGCGATCGAGGGCGACAGGGCGTCGCCGGAAACGATGGCCTTGGCGGGCGTCGTGAATCCCCGGTTGATGCATCCGTCTACCAGGACCAGATCCGGCTGAGGTGTCAGCCCTTCAATAGCACGACGCATGGCAAGAAGGGAGGCTTCCAATATATTATATTGATCAATTTCCTCAGGCGACGCGGATGCGATGCAGTAGGAGAGTGCGTTTTTCGTAATGATATCAAACAGCTTCTCCCGCTTTTTCTCCGTCAGCTTTTTGGAATCATCCAGGCCTTCCGGCAGAAAATCGGGGGGGAGAATGCAGGCAGCTGCTACAACCGGTCCGGCCAGAGGGCCGCGTCCCGCCTCGTCCGTACCTGCGATGACGCAGCAGGTGTCCGTGAGAAATTGGCGGTCAAATTCAAGCGTCGGCATGGGTGGAATCTCCCTTAGTGGGCGGTACGTCCAGCGTGATCCGTCCGATTTTTCCCGAGCGGAATTCCTCCAGCAGGATACTGGCGGCACGTTCCGTGTCCACCTCGCCGCCGGAGATCAGGAATCCGCGTTTTCTGCCCACCAACTCCAACAGCTCGTAAGGCTTTAACTCCAGAAGGGGCGTAGCATCGCCCAGCTTATACCGCGCGCAGAACAGCTCAGGCGCAATACGAACGAGGCGGGAGCATAGAATTCCGGCCAGGGATTCCGTATCCAGAATGGCATCCTTGATGGCCCCGGTGGCGGCCAGATTCTCTCCGATGACGGTGTCATCGAATTTCGGCCACAAAACGCCGGGCATGTCCAGGAAATCGATTCCGTAGGCGGTGGTGACCCATTGCTTATTCAGAGTCACACCGGGGCGGTTTTCCACCTTTGCTTTTTTAGAGCCGTTCAGGCGGTTCACAAGGGAGGATTTGCCCACGTTGGGAATACCTACGATCATTGCCTTGAGGGCACGGCCGTGCATTCCTTTGGACTCGTATTTTTGCACGATATCCTGCAGGATGCGTCGTACGGCAGGGGCAATGTTCTTGAGACCGTCGCCGGTGACGCAGTCGATGGCCAGGGCGTTTCCGCCCTCCGCACGGCACTGTTCCATAAACTTTGCCGTGACGGCAGGATCCGCCAAAGAGGATTTGTTGAACAACGTCAAGACCGGCTTGCCGGCGGTCAAAGAAAGAATTTCGGGGTTTTTGGAACTGAGCGGAATGCGTGCGTCACGCAGCTCCAATACGATATCGACCAGCTTCAGATTTTCGCTGATAAGCCGGCGGGTTTTGGCCATATGACCGGGAAACCACTGAATGGTCTGTGAGGGCATACGACAATCTCCTTAACAATTTGATGTGAATAGTACTCAATCGAATACGGTGAAACGGGCGAACGGGAATATGCGTACAACGGCTTTTCCCACAATGCACCGCTCATCGATCAGGCCGATTTCGCGGCTGCGGCTGTCCGCCGAGTGATTGCGGTTATCACCCATTACGAACACGTGACCCTCGGGGATAACAATGGGATAACTCCAATCCGATGTAATATATCCGTCCGCTGCCAGCTTCATATAGGGTTCATCGATCACGTTGCCGTCTACCGTTACCGTCCAGGTTTCAAAATCGATATCGACAGTTTGGCCTTCCGTGGCGATGATGCGCTTGATGATGGGCTTGCTGTAGTGGCGCAGCCCAACGTTGTGTACCACAACGATATCGCCGACTTCCGGCTCGTAAGGAAGTGCGGAGATCAGCAGATAATCTCCGTGCAGCAGTGTGTTTTCCATGGACGGACCGTCCACCACCGTCGGATGCAGAATGAAGGTGAAAAGGACCATAATAACGGAGGCGCAGACGGTAAACATTTCGATGATCTCAAAGATGTCCGAGGCGAATTTTCGCATGCGGCCCTTTGGATCCTCGGATTCCGGTGCTTCCGATTCTGCGGGATCGGTGATGTCCTTCTGCTCACCGTCAAAGGGAGGCTGAGGATGGTTGTTCTGATCCATAGTCAATATCGCTTTCTTATTTTTCGATCATAATACCGAACAGCGTGCTGCCGTCGGCAATGTGATGCTGCATCTTTTCGCAGTTCGCTTCACTGAAAAGATCCACACCGCAGCTTGTCTTGCGGGAATCGTACATAAAGAAGGGAACGGCTTCGTGAGAGTGGGTGCGGATTTCCACGGGGGTGGGATGATCGGGCAACACAAGCACCTTGAAATCCTCCCCGGACTCCTCCAGGTACTTGAGTACAGGCGCCAGGATCAACTCGTCGATCTTTTCGATGGCTTTTACTTTCACGTCCCATTCACCGCGGTGGCCGCATTCGTCGGGCGCTTCCACGTGTACGTAGACCAGATCGTTGCCGCGACGGAATGCATCGATCGCCGCTTCCGCCTTGCCTGTATAGTTGGTGGAATAGTTGCCGGTGGCTCCGTCCACGTTGATGACTTCCATATCGGCGCAAAGTCCGATACCCTTGATCAGATCTACCGCAGAAATGACAGCGCCGTTAATACCCCATTTTTCCTTGAAGGAGGGAAGAGCAGGCTTGGTGCCGGGGCTCCACAGCCAGGGGGAGTTGGCGGGACGCAAACCGCGACGGCGGCGCTCCTCATTCACAGGATGGTGATTGAGAACCTCATAGCCCCGTTTCATAAACTCCAGGAAAGCGGATCCGCCGTTGTCTTCCTTGGGGAGATAGTCCTTGATCTTCCGTCCGATAATATCGTGGGGACGCTCAAAGTTGTATTTGGAATCCGCATTCTTCCAAACGAGGCAGTGACGGTAGCTGATACCGGTATGCAGGAGCCTGCCTTCCATAGGCAGCGCCTCATTCAAAGCGCGCACCAGCTGATCGGCCTCAGCGGTCGTAATCTCGTCAGCACTGTGATCCACCATCGTCTTTTCCTCATAGGGAAGATCGTCGTCGGAAACGGTAACCACGTTGCAACGGATGGCCGTGTCATCGCTCTCCAATTCGATACCCATGCTGACAGCCTCCAGCGGCGATCTGCCACGGGAATAAACGGCGGGATCGTAGGAAAGGATTGCCAGATTGGCGGTGTCGCTTTCCGGTACCATATGAGCGGGTACGTTCATAGCCGTACCTGCCACGGAGATTTTAGCCAATCTGTCCATGTTGGGCTTGTGGGCAGCCTCCATAGGCGTCTTGCCGTCCAACTGAGGAATGGGGCGGTCAGCCATACCGTCCGGGATCAATACGAAGTATTTCATCATTCAGTGCCTCCGGGATTTGCAGGATGTAATTTGTAAAATAAGGATAGTTATCCAAGAATACAGTATAGTATATCATATATAGAAAGAAAATGCAAGTTTTTTGGACATCAAAAGCAAAAATCGCCACGTGTTCCGGAATGGAAAAATATTGCGAAAAAACTTGAAATATTTTTGAAAAACCTCTTGCAAAAGAGAAGAAAGAGTGGTATAATACAGAACTGTATGAAAGGGCGCGCACATCCCCTCTCAGGTGGGCGTGTTCGAGGATCACGGATGAATAAAGGAAAGGGGTGAATGTTTTGCCGAATATTAAGAGTGCAAAAAAGCGTGTTAAGGTTATCGCAACCAAAACGCTCCAGAATCAGATTTTCAAGAGTCAGCTCCGCACCGCGATCAAGAAGTTCCTTGCAGCGGTTCAGGCAGGTAATAAGACCGAAGCTGAGGCTGCTTACAAGCTGGCAGTTAAGAAGGTTGACCAGGCTGTTGGCCACGGTATCATCCACAAGAATGCTGCTGCACACAAGAAGAGCCGTTTCACTAAGCTGCTCAACGGTATGAACTGATAACAGATATGCCCGTCATGCTCCGACGGGCTTTTTGTTTTCTCAAGGCAGAGATACGGATAGTGTGTACCGGAATAAAAAAGTAATTCATAAAAATTAAAAAAACACTTGCATTTGCCAAAGTAGTGTGTTATAATACTGCTCGTGCATAGGGGTGTAGTTCAGTTGGTAGAACGGCAGTCTCCAAAACTGCATGTCCAGGGTTCGAGTCCTTGCGCCCCTGCCAAAAAATCCAAGTCGAAAGACTTGGATTTTTTCATTTGTGTCCGCAGGACACAACATCATTTGCGTGCAACGCACGCAACATCATTTAGCCGAAGGCTAACATCATTCCGCCGCAAGGCGGACACAAATGAACGATGTTGAGGCTTTGCCTCAAATGAAGTGGGCTTCGCCCAATGATGTTACGGCTTCGCCGTAAATGAAGTTGCGCTTCGCGCAAACGGAATTAGACCGATAGTCTTGTGCGCTGAAATATTGTCGATTTTTAACCGAAAGTGTGATATAATTATTTCAAGAAAGGCGGTGATATCGTGAGGGAAGATAAGCTTGGTGATCTTTCAATGGAGTTATCCGTTGATGTTCTGCAATTAACAAAAGAACTTCGTGCAAAGCACGAAAACGTGATCTCCAATCAAATCGGAAGAAGTGCAACAAGTATTTGCGCCAATATTGCAGAAAGCAAATACGCTCACGGTCGTGCTGACTTTATTGCAAAGCTTGAGATTTCACTCAAGGAAACCAACGAAACAAGCAAGTGGCTTGAAATGCTCTTAAAAAGTGAGTATATTGATGAAGCGCGGTATAGAACACTTGACCGAAAATGTTCTACGATAAGATTTTTGCTAGTGAAGTCGATTACAACGGCTAAGAATAATTTTGCGAAAGGAAAATAATAATGCAATATGATATGATTATCCGTTTGGGAACAGATGCAGAAAAACAAAAACTTTTAACCGATTATCCAAACATAAAAAATGTCATTCGATATGGCGGATATTTTATTGTTGCCAAAATCGAAGATACTGTTGTTGGATACCTTTGGGCCTTCAAAAGAAAAATTCCTGCACCTGTTGAACAGGATGAAATATTTATAAATATCATTGAAGTCATATATACAAACCTTCGTTGCCAAGGTGTTGCTTCCAAAATGATAAGTGAAATTATAGAAATTGCAAAAGAAGAAAAAGTATATCAAATCCGCGCGTATTGTGATATTGGCAATTTTCCATCGCACCGCTTATGGCTGAAAAATAAATTTTCCATTAGTCCAGTCAAAATGCCAGACGGCTCTATTTCAGGATCTTTTGTAAGTTACGTACTTTGAAATTACATAGCCTCGTTTGCAAGCATGGAGCAGCACTCCGGAAGACAGCGGTCAAGTGCAGCTCCCATCATCGCCAAGGGGTAAGTCTACCCACCGACTGAAAAACCACGGATCGGTTTCGAAAAAACTTGCTCTGCGGATCGATTTTGAAAGGTTGTGCCAAAACAAAAGGGATGGCTTTACGCTCCTTCTCATAAGGATGTTACAGCGTAAGGCGTGCTTCTCAGACGAGGACAGACGATTTAAGGTCGTCTGTCCTTTTCTGTTGCGTGGATTTAAGCGGTTATTTCGGTTGGGGTGGCTTGTCTCTCGATGCAGAAGCGGTTTAGGTTACCGATGTGGGTAAAGAAGATGTCGATATCCTGTTCGGCATCCTTGACATGCTTGCGGCTTCGCTCATGGATAACGATCTTTTTATTGAAAAAGTTTCAGTTTTGTGCTATATTAATTCTAAAAGGCGGTGGAATTATGCCAAAAGTAAAACTGTACGCCCCCGGATACTACAAGAATTTTTCCTGCATCGCAGACAAATGCACACACAGCTGCTGTATCGGCTGGGAGATCGATATTGACCGCGATACGATGGACAAATACGAATCCGTACCCCACGGTTACGGTAAGCAGATCCGCGACAGCATCGACGTGACGGATACGCCCCATTTCCGTCTTACCGATGGGGAGAGATGCCCTCATTTGGATCAACAGGGCCTGTGCCGTATTATTTCCAACATGGGCGAGGCGTATTTGTGCGACATTTGTCGGGAACATCCTCGGTTTTATAACGACACCTCCCGCGGGAGGGAAGTAGGACTCGGTATGGCCTGTGAGGAGGCCTGCCGCATCATTTTGGAGTCTGACGAATACGACCGGATGATCGAGATCGGTGAGGCCGACGGAGAGTGTGGATATACCGATTTTGATGCAGTTGCCTGTCGGGAGGCGGTTTACGGTATACTGGCGGATAACGGAATTCCGTATGCGGAAAAACTGTCGCGGATACAAAAGGAGTACGGCGTACGTCCCGATATGCTGTCCGATGAAACCTGGCGTGAATTTCTCTCGTCCCTGGAATACCTGAATGAATCCCACAGGGAATTGCTTGCCCATTACTCCTCGGATCTGTTTACTCCGGCTGAATGGGAAAAAAGGCTGATGCGTGCATTGTCGTATTTCATTTATCGCCACGGATCGTCTGCCCGGGATTTAGTGGAATTCCGCACAGCCGTTGGCTTGAGTTTGTTTTGTGAGCGTTTATTGGCATCCGTCATAAAGGCGGAGCGGGCGCAGGAAACAGAAGACGTGTGCCGTTTGGCACGGATTGTTTCCGAGGAAATCGAGTATTCCGAGGAGAATACCGAGGCCATTCGGTTTGAATTTTCCTTGGAGATGGAGGTTTAAATATGTTTCCAAGAGAACTGGACGGAGCCGAAGTGCTCTTTTATACGGATAAAACGGATTTCGGGGAGTTGGAGGAAGAAGGGAAGGAAGCCCGGGCGATTGCCTATCTTGCCATCGCCCAAAAGCCGGGGGATCCCGCCTGTTATCTTATGCTTTGCGATGCGGATTACTGCGTGATCGCGGATCACAGCTTTCCGGCGGTGGAGTGGTGCAAAACCATGGCGGGAATGCGGTATCCGGATATCGTATGGCATGAGATGGGTAAATGAACAGAGCAATAAAAAACAGGTGCGGATTTCCGCACCTGTTTTTGCATTTGCCGTATTAGTCAATTGTCATATCCATCTTGAATCGCATGATCTTGCGCAGGGTGTTCTTGGGGAACTCCTTTTTGCGGATCTTGATCACGCTGATCTTCTTGTAGGGAACGGTGGAGCGGTTGTACGCGTCCACATAAGGCTTGATGTGTGCCTGCACGTCGGTGATGCCGTTCTTTTCAAGATACTCCGCATCGGGATAGATCTCCGCAACAATGGCGTTATGGGAAATGCCGCGGCGGCTCTGGCCCTCGTACACGACGATTTCCAGCACACCGGGCGTGGCGGAAA
>JBGVJO010000380.1:0-6854 GCA_045129535.1 Eubacteriales bacterium | reverse complement strand
TTCTGGATGCGCTGAAGGCCGTATCCATTCCCACGGTAGAGGTGCACATCTCCGACGTGAACGAGCGGGAGGAATTCCGCCGCCACTCCTTCGTATCGCTGGTGGCTGAGAAGACTATTGCCGGTCACGGATTCGACGGATACCGTATGGGTCTGCAGCATTTTCTCACCAAATAAATCATCTCCGGGGCACAGCGAACGCCGTGCTCCGGCTATTTTTTTCGT
This sequence comes from Eubacteriales bacterium, assembly GCA_045129535.1. Taxonomy (GTDB): domain Bacteria; phylum Bacillota; class Clostridia; order Oscillospirales; family CAG-272; genus SIG701. Next base: position 6,630 of record JBGVJO010000380.1, on the reverse strand, counting down.
TTTTTCCAAAATCCCGGACAATTATTCCCCCAGATTCTGTTTTGCCGTTGAATTGTACACAATTATGCGGTATAATATAAGATGTATATATATTTTTACCGGAGAGGAGGCAATGCTCCTTGGCCAAACCCACAAATGCATCGAACCATAAGAAAGCAGCGGGCGTTCTTCGGTCCAGCGTGATCCTGTCCGCCATCGATCGCTTCTCAAAGAAAATATACACCTGGCTAAAAACGGGTCTGTTCGGCACCGCCTTTTCCGCCTATTCCGACACCCCGTCCACGACTCACAGTGAAGGCCGGATCCGCCGCTACCTCATCACGCCCATGCGTCGGGTGGTATCCCGTCGGCTGGATGAGTGCTGTGCCGTTAATCTGGTGCGCCGACTGACCGACTATCTTCTGCGATGCCGCCTGCGTGTGTACGGCACGTTCCTTCTCACCTTTGGCATCTATGCCGCCGCGACATTCGTTCTGACACTGCTGGGTGACTCCGGCGCTCCGTCGTTATCGGACGTGCTGGTGGCGCTGTGCTGTATGGGCGCAGCCATTCCCCTGCTTCTCTCCGAGCAGACTCTGTCCGAGGCTTTGCTGAGCTCCGCCTTGGGTATGCGGCTGGCCGCCATTCTCGGTATCCGTCGGGAATCCTTGCGGGCAGAGGGAAAAACCGGCCGCTCCAATCTGGCATTTATCGCCGGCATGGTGCTGGGATCTCTTACCCTGTTCGTTCCCACCCTGTACGTAGCCGCCGCGGGGCTGGCATTGTTTGCAGCCTACCGCGTCTTTGCCACACCGGAGTTGGGTGTGCTGACTTTGTTCTTCGCTATGCCCTTTTTGCCCACCATGCTTCTTGTGGCACTTGTTTGCTATACCGCGCTTTGCTATGCGGTCAAGCTCCTGCTTGGCAAGCGGGAATTCCATCTGCTGCCCGTAGATGCTGCCGCTATTGCCTTCGCCGTTTGCCTTGGCTTTGCCGGTCTGTTCTCCTTCTCGGCGGGCTCCCGCAAGCCGGCGTTGGTTCTGATCTGCTTCCTTCTCGGGTATATCCTGACCGTCTCCCTGATCCGCACAAGAGAATGGCTGAAGCGATGCACCTGGGCCGCCGTGGCAGCCGCATCTCTCGTTTCCCTGTACGGAATCTACCAGTACTTCTTCGGATCTCTGGACGCGGATACCTGGCTGGACTCCTCTATGTTTGAAGACATCTCCGCCCGTGTGGTATCCACTTTGGAAAATCCCAATATGCTGGCGGAATATTTGATACTGCTCTTCCCCATTGCCGCCGCACTGCTCGTCACCAAAGGAAGCGCCGCCGGAAAAGGATTCTCCTTGTGCGCCTGCGCTTTGTGCGGTGTCTGCATTATTCTGACTTGGAGCCGCGGAGCCTGGCTGGGCCTGCTCTTCGCCGGCGTGATGTTCCTGCTCATCTGGAATCACCGCGCCATGTATTTGCTCTTTGCCGGTATGGCGGCGATCCCCTTTTTGCCCCTGGTTCTCCCGTCCTCCATCATTTCCCGCTTCACCAGCATCGGAAATCTGGCGGACACCTCCACCTCCTACCGCGTGAACATCTGGCGCGGTACCATGCGTATGCTGCAGGATTACTGGAGCTGCGGCATCGGCATTGGCGAGGCTGCCTGGGACACCGTGTATCCCCGTTATTCCCTGGCCGCCATCGAGGCTGCCCCCCATTCCCACAACCTGTATTTGCAGATCACGGTGGAATGCGGCATCGTAGGACTGATTTTGTTCCTTGCGTTCATCTTCCTTTTGCTCCGCCATAACTTCACCTTCTATCGCCGTCTGGAGGATATGCGGCAGGATATCGCCGCCTCGATCCGCCCGGAAGGAGTTGCCCTCTCCGGCCAGGATTCCGCCCGCAAGCTGGAGTCCGCCGCCCTTTCCCGGATCACCAAGCTCCGTATGGAAGCGGCCGCCCCTCTGTGTGGAATTTTGGCGGTACTGGTGCAAAGCTTTACGGACTACACCTGGTACAATTACCGCGTATATCTGATGTTCTGGCTGGTGGCCGGCCTCAGTGCGGCGTACGTCCGCCTGGGACAAGCCGACCTCACCCGTCTCAAGGAGAAAACGAATTACTCTCCCATCGGCAAAACGGAAGCCGATCTGGCTATCCCTCTCCACGCCCCCGCAGCAAGTAAATCCAAAAAAGGAGACTCCCGCCATGCGTAAGAGAAAAATGAAATTCAATATTATGGACGTGCTGATCCTGTTGGCTGTCGCCGCGGTGGCCGCCGTCCTTCTGTACGTATTCGTTCTCAGCGAGAATACGCCGGTGGATTCCCTGGGCGGCGCGCCGACCACGAAGGTCACCTACGTGGTGGAGCTTACCGGAATCGATGATGCGCTCAGCGACAATATTTCCGTAGGCGAAACGCTGATCGATGCCGCCAAAAAGATGAACATCGGCACCATCGTGGCCGTGGAAACCCAGCCCTACGTATATCTGGGTAAAAATCTCACCGACGGCACTATGGAATTGACCACGGTAGATAACAAATCCACCGTATACGTCACGGTGGAAGCGGACGCCACGCTCACCGGCATTTCCTACAGTATCAGCGGATACGACATCTACGTAGGGGAAAAGGTGTATCTGTCCCTCCCCGACTTTATCGGAACCGGCTACTGCATCTCCCTGAAAGCACACTCTTAACGTAAGACGTCGGAAAGGAAATTCAAGAGTTGTCTATGAATATAATTCCGCTGATTTACGGCCTGGTTGCCGTAATCTGTGCGGGTCTGCTGGCATACACGCTGACTCCGCCGATCCGAGTTCTGGCTTATAAGATCGGTGCCATCGATATCCCCGCAGACGCACGCAGAATGCATAAAAAGCCGATCCCCCGTCTGGGCGGTCTGGCCATCTTCGCCAGCTTCACCATCACCGCGGTGATCTTCTGTGAACCCTCCTCTACCCTGCTTTCCATATGCCTTGGCGGTCTTCTTCTGTGTGCCCTTGGCACGCTGGACGATATTTTCCGCCTGCATTGGCTTCTGAAACTGCTGGTGCAGTTGGCGGCGGCCACCTTCGCCGTATTGAATGGCGCCGTCATCAATTTCGTCACCATCGGCGACACCGTCGTTTCCCTTGGTGCCTGGAGCATTCCTTTGTCGATTTTGTGGATCACCGGATTGACCAACGCCATCAACCTGATCGACGGTTTGGACGGTCTGGCATGCGGCGTATCCGCTATCTGCTCCCTCTCTATTTTGGGCGTCACCCTTTTGATGGGCGATTTCTCCGCCGCCCTGGCTACGGCTATTCTGGCCGGCTCCTGCGCCGGATTTCTCCCCTTCAATAAGCATCCCGCCCGCATCTTTATGGGCGACACGGGTGCTTTGTTCCTCGGCTACACTCTGGCCGTGATCTCGGTGGAGGGGTTGTTCAAGCTGCACACCCTGCTCTCCTTCATTATCCCGCTGTCTATCTTCGCTTTGCCGATTCTGGATACCAGCTGGGCCATCATCCGTCGTTTGCTCCACGGAAAGAGCCCCTTTTCCCCGGACCGTGGCCATCTCCATCACAAGCTGATCGATTTGGGCTTCACCCAGAAGGAGGCCGTGGGCATCATCTACGCCTTGTGCGGTCTGCTCGGTCTGGTGGCACTGACCTTTACGGATACCATGTTCAAGGAAACCCGCTTTATCAAATCCTTGGCACTGGTAGGCGTAGCCATTCTGATCTTCGGTATCAATTTCCTGATTATGAAAAATCCCTCCGCCCGGTATCTGTCCGGCATCTTTAATCCGGATGATATTCCGCCGGAGCATTTGTCCCCCACCAAAAAAACACAGCTGGAATTGCCCCTTGACGAATCCGCCGGCTCCGGCACGGATGGGGATGACACGTTATGAAACAACAAAACAATGCCCAGCGCGCGGACGTAACTACGCTCCCCATCATCCCCGGAACGATTCTGATCACCGCCGGCATTCTGGCGGCATTCCTTGTGATGATGGCCGTGCTGTACAGCACGCAGGTGCTGACTCCGCCCGCCTTTCTTGAGGGAATCTTCACCAAAGAGAACGGAAACACGCCGGATGACGGATTTTCCGATGCGTTCCTCTCCTCCCTCACAGGACACGCTCCGCTGAATGACCCGGGCAGCGAAAAGTTTTTGGATATGTCCGAGGAGACCCTGCGGGATCTGATTTTGAACGTGACTCCCCCGGAAAAGTATTACTACTCCGCCACGGTAACGTGGGCAGACGGGGATGACCGATTCACCGTCGCGCAAATCTACTATTTGGTTTCCGGCGACAAACTGCACGGTGAGATCTACACCGCAATCACCATGCCCAAACGGCTGACGGCCAATGCGGACGTCTTCTATATAAGAGAGGCTTCCACCTCCCGCATTTTCCGGCGCGGTCAGGACTCCGCCTTTACTCCGGAGGGAGAATTGGGTCTGCCTTCTCTTTCCCGTATGCAAAAGATGATCTCCGAGGCCGCCGATGGCAAGTACACTCTGGTTATGGAGACGGTGCAGGATTCCCCCTGCATCCGTGCCACCTTCACGGACACAATCAGCGGTGTTAAGGAAATCTTCGACGTGATGCCCGATTACGGCATCATCGTGAACGCCTCCTCCTATTTGCCCGATGAGCAATCCCCTTATTATATGATGCAAACGAGTTCCATCCTGACCGATATTTCGGGATTCGACGAAGCGATCTTCGAAATACCTACTTCGTGAAAGGAATTATACTATGACATCCAATCCTACAAACACAAAAAAGAAACTGAATGCCATCGACTGGTTTATCATCGTAGCCTTGCTGCTTTGCATTGTGGGTGCGGCTCTCCGCACGTTCATTGGCACGGACAATGCGCTCTCCGGCGCCGTAACGATGGAAAAACACGTCGTGTTCTTCAAAGTGGAAAATATCCGCAATTCCTCAACGGAGTATTTGACGCCCGGTGAAACCTTCTACATCGATTCCACCGGCCAGTATCTGGGTGAGATCACAGGCAACGCCACCGTCACCCCCGCCGTGTATATGTTTGAGGACGTAAATGGCAAGTACGTACAGGCATACGCTCCCGAGAACGGCGACGCCACCCGCGTGGACGTAATGGGAACGCTGATCGTGGACGGCTATATGAGCGAAAACGGATTCCTTCTGAATGGAACCACATCCCTTGCCCCCGGCAAGGAAATCACCATCCGCAGCAATTTCATTCAGCTCAAAATCACCGTAACGGAAATCGTAAAAATGTCCTAAAAGGAAAATAAAAGAGCCGGTTCGATTGGGTTGTACCCTAAAGGACAGTTTTCCCTACCGGCAGAAAAAACAGAAACCGCAGATTAATTTTCTGCGGTTTTTGTGATATAATTAGGATGTATAAATACACAGTGTATAAATGATTTTGCTACGATAAAGTAGAACGATAAATAGGAATTTGACGGGTGAATATTATGAGCAGTTTAACTTATCAGAAAATGATATTTGAGGACGATGCCGATGTTTCTAAACTTGTAGAAATATATCAAGCACCCGAAATTGCGCGATATTTAAGTATCAGCGACAACTACTTTCACTATGTGACAAATAATAAAAATGTTCATTTTTACAAAGTGTACAAAAATGACGAATTGATTGGAACAACACATCTGGAACAACAAGAAACCGTACTGTTTATGGATGTATTGGTGTTTCCTAAGTTTCAAAGAGCAGGATTAGGTGCAAGTATTGTCAAAGATATTCAAGATGATATTTTTGAACTCGGTTATAAAAGCATTGAAATTTCCATTGATGAAGAAAATATTGGATCTTTAAGATTGTTCGAGAAGGCTGGATTTGCATTCGTATCAAAAGAAGCTGAACTACTGAATTTTGTTTATAAAAAAGAGTGACAAATTCCAATTTATCGAGAGATGTAGGATTTGCTAAAAGCCTCCCTTGTGTAAAGGGAGGTGGCGCGCGATAGCGTGACGGAGGGATTGTAATGCAGAGAAAACACAATAAAGATATTGTACCAACCGCAAAAATGTTGCGAAAGAATATGACCAAAGAAGAAAAACACCTTTGGTATGATTTTTTGCGCACCTATCCCATTCGCTTTTCTCGGCAAAAGGTTCTCGGCAAGTATATAGCGGATTTTTACTGTGCAAAGGCAAAGCTTGTCATCGAGCTTGACGGCTCTGGACATTATACCGATCAAGGAAAGCAACACGATGAAGAAAGAACAGTTTTTCTTGAAGAATACGGATTGACGGTTATCAGAATACCGAATACAGAAATATATAAGAACTTTCGGGGCGTTTGTGAGCATATTGATTGCCTCGTCGAACAATCCCTCAGTCAGCTTCGCTGACAGCTCCCTTTACACAAGGGAGCCTTATTTTTTGTCCCCGAAAGTCTGTCTGTTTTTCCTGACAAGCACTGCATTTGTAGCCACAAACGCAAAATACGGCATACCTCTTTCGAGATATGCCGTATTTTTGTAAAACTGTCCTTCAGAGTGACGCTCTAAAGAACCGGCTCTTTTTTACTATTATTCGTGAATGCTGCCTGCCACGATGGATCCGTCCCCGTGGAACAGGGGCAGTTTCTCCAGGTAGGTAAGGTCCGGGCGATCCTGTGCATCGCCCTCGGCCAGGAT
>JBGVJO010000379.1:0-1115 GCA_045129535.1 Eubacteriales bacterium | reverse complement strand
GCGCTGGTCGCTTCATCGCACAAAAGGACTTTGGGATCACTTGCCAAGGCACGGGCGATGGCAATTCTCTGCTTCTGGCCACCGGACAGCTGTGCCGGATAGGCGTTCGCCTTATTCGGCAAGCCGACAATTTCAAGAAGTTCTTTGGCTCGCTTTACGGCATCCGCCTTTTTGACGCCCGCCAATTCCATGGGAAAGCAGATATTCTTCAGGCAGGTTCTCTGCATAAGCAAATTGAATCCCTGGAAAATCATAGACACACTGCGGCGCAATTCGCGCAGTGCCGCAGGCTTCAGGGTTCCTATATCCTGTCCGTTGATAATCACACTTCCCTCGGTAGGCCGCTCCAGCATATTGATGCAGCGGACCAGGGTGCTCTTTCCCGCACCGCTCATACCGATGATGCCGTAGATATCTCCGTCCCGTATGGTGAGGGATACGTCCCGCAGTGCATCCACAACACCGTCGGTTGTTGCAAAGGACTTGGACAGATTCTTTATCTCAATCATATGTACTCCACATAGACATACGTCGGCCGCATGTTACAACCGACGTATGTGATTTATTAGTTCTTAATTGCATCCAGAGAGCTCTGCTTACCGCCGTACAGGCCGAGAGGCTCCACGTGGATGGAGGCAACGGACACGATGTGCGTTCCGTTTTCCTTATTGAAGTCGTCCAGGTAAGGAGTGTGCTGGAAGTAGTTTGCGTCGATCTCACCGCTCTCAACCACGTTATTGGGCTGAACGTAGTCGGTGAATTCAACGATCTTCAAAGTAATATTCTTTGCAGACAGAATTTCCTGGGCAATCTTCAAAATTTCAGCGTGAGGGGTGGGAGATGCGGCTACGGAGATCTCCTTGCCTGCAAGTGCGGCATAATCCACGTCGGCGGCATAGCCGTCACCGGGATTCTCCACAACGCCCACAACGGCGCCATCGTACTTATCGGCAATAAAATCTGCCACCTTCTTGCTCTGCAGCGCGGCAATCAGTGCCTGGATGGCAGGATCGTTTTCTCTGCCCTCTTTTACAGCCAGAATATTGGCATAAGCGGAGAATGCGCCCTCGATCACAAGAGAATCCTTCACAGGATTGAGGCCTGCGTCAATGGCA
>JBGVJO010000378.1:0-3957 GCA_045129535.1 Eubacteriales bacterium | reverse complement strand
CCGTGCTGATCTTTCTTACTTGGCGTGTAAAAAAGAATTTCCCTTTGCCGGCGAAGATGGTTACCACAGGATCCCTCTTGTTTTTCACCTACTTTCCCGTTTTGCTTTCTCGCAAGATGTGGATACTGTTCTGTGTTCTGTGGTTTGTTATATTGGTTGTGATTGAGCAGATATTCCGTCACGTTGTTTACAAAACGAAGTTGAATGCGGACATATTATTGGCTCAGCTCCTATATCTGATCTGTTGGTTGGGAGCGGCAGTCAATACTTACGGGTATGGCAAGAATACGTACGTTCCTTTTTGGCAAGTCTCCTTGGTTGTGGCGCTTATGTTCGGTCTGCTTCAGGCTGTTCTGGCGGAGCAAACGGAGCAAGATGTGAAAAAGAATATAACCAAAAAACTATCTGTTTTTCTGATATATGGTCTTCTTTCGTTCTTTGTTGTTTCAGCAGGGGTACAGAATTTGAACTATGCATTGGATGTAAGCGAACCGACCAGATACAGTGCAGTTATTGAGGCGAAACGAAGTCATCATAGCAGGAAGGGTAGGGATTATCGGTATTTTCGCTTTACTGTGAACGGCGAAACAATAGAATTGGATGTGTCCGCCTCTACATACAGGACCTACAACGTGGGCGATACCTATAACATTACCCGCTACCAAGGCGCATTTGGCGTGCCGTACTATATGGCCGGAAAAAATTAAACAAAAAAGAGCCTATCCTGCGATAGGCTCTTTTATTATTTCTTGTCCAGCTTCTTTTTTACGTCGCCGAGGCGGAAAAACTCAAGGAATCGCACGTCCGTCAGCGGTACGGCAAAAATGCGTTCGTTCAGATAGGCCAGATGACCGCCCGGCACGGTGAAGCGCAGCTTGTAGGAGTACAGTGCCTGATAGGAATATCCCAGCGCACGGTCGTTTTTGTTCACGCCGTATTTGCCCTCACCGAGCAGAGGATGGCCAATGGATGCCATATGGGCACGGATCTGGTGGGTGCGGCCCGTCATCAGATCCACCTCCAAAAGGGACAGATCCTGGGACTCGGAGTACCCCAGCGTGCGGTAGGCGGTGATGATCTCCTTGGCCCCCCGTGTGGGATGGCTCAGCACACGCACCGTCTTGGTTTTCGTATTTTTGAACAGATAATCCCGCAAAGTGGCGGAGGGGCGCTCCATCCGTCCGTGGACGGCGCACAGATAGGATTTGTGAACGTTGCCCAGCCGGATTTGCTCGTTCATCTCCCGAAGCGTTTCTGCATTCTTTGCCGCGATGACGATGCCGCCCGTGTTGCGGTCGATCCGATTGCAGAGGGCAGGGGCGAAGGAATGCTCCTTTTCCGGATCGTACTCGCCCTTTTGGTAGAGATAGGCCTGAATCTGGAAAATCAGCGTTTCCCGCTCCGATACCTTGTCGGAGCCGGATTCGTCCTTATCACCCGTGTGGGAGAGAACACCGGGACGTTTGTTGCAGAGAAGAATATTCTCATCCTCGTAAACGATGTCCAGCTTCACGTGGGCACGGCCCAGCTCGTTTTCCGCCGTTTCCGTTTCGAAAAACTCGTCGGGAATGTACATCTGCACCGTGTCGCCGGCCGCCAGCATCTGCTTTTGCTCCGCCCGCTTGCCGTTTACCTTGATCCGTTTGGTGCGGATAAATTTATACATGAGAGAAACGGGCAGCCCCTTCAGCGTTTTTGTGATAAATTTATCCAGCCGCTGACCGCCGTCGTTTGCATTGATTACAAATTCGCGCATAGTAGCCCCGTCCTCCCGAATGATATTTACATAATTATACTACGTGTCGGGCGAATTTTCAAGGTGTCGTTCGTCAAAGACTTGTTTTTTTTCGATTCTATGATACAATAGATGTATCAGTAATTATCGGAGTAACTATTATGCGTGAAACAAATACCACCGCTCCCCGCGCCGCCTTTTGTACGCTGGGTTGCCGTGTGAATCAATATGAGTCGGATGCCATCGCCGCCAGCCTGGAGGCGGATGGTTTTCAGATCGTTCCATTCGGACAGGAGGCGGACGTTACCATCGTCAATACCTGTACCGTTACTGCCGAGAGCGACCGCAAATCCCGTCAGCATATCCGTCGCGCGGCTGCTGCCAATCCCGGGAAGCCTCTAATCGTCACGGGATGCTTCGCGCAAGTATCCCCCGACGCCGCATCGGCCATCGACGGCGTTTCCGCCGTGATCGGCAATGGAAATAAGGCGGAGATTCCCGCCCTTGCCCGCCGTTTGATCGAGGGGGGATCCGTGCAGAATCACGTGGATGATATAGACCGTGCGGTGTACGACGGTATGACCCTTATGAAGCCCCGCCGCAGCCGTTCCTACATAAAGATCCAGGACGGATGCGAGAATCGGTGTGCCTATTGCATCATTCCCGCCGCCCGCGGCAAGATCCGCTCCAAACAGCCGTCGGACGTGTTGACGGAAGCTGCCGCCTTGGCCCAGGCGGGATGTCACGAGATTATCCTCACCGGTATCGAAACCGCTGCCTATGGTCGGGATTCCGGAGGGGCATTCAATCTGGCAGGATTGATGAAGCAGCTGAACGATGTGCCCGGCATTGAGAGGATCGGCCTGGGCTCCCTGGAGCCCACCTTGATGCGGGAAAGATTTCTCTCGGAGATCGCGCCGCTAAAGGCCATTTTGCCCCATTTTCATATATCACTGCAAAGCGGCTCGTCCTCCGTTCTGAAGCGGATGCGCCGCCCCTACAATGCCGCCCAGGCTATGGATTTCATCCGTGCGGTGCGGGAATATTTCCCACAGGCCATGCTGACTGCCGACGTAATCGTGGGATTCCCCGGGGAAACGGAGGCGGAATTTGAGGAAACGATGGCCTTCTGCCGCGAGGCGCAGTTTTTGCATCTGCACATTTTCCCCTATTCCATCCGTCGGGGAACGGAAGCGGCCGGAATGCCGGATCAAGTTCCCGAATGTGTGAAAAAACAGCGTGCCGCCGACCTTGCAAAACAGCAGGCGGAGATCAAACGTGCTCTGCTTGAGAAATATGTGGAGTCCCACCGGGAAAAACCTGTGTACGTCCTCATTGAGGAGGAGAAAAAGGGGTGTCTTGTGGGACACTCCGAGCATTACGTGGAGATTCGCTTGGGGGCGGATGCAGGGCAAATCGGGCAGATCGTTCCGGTCACTCTGCGTGAAACGAACGGCGACGTTTGTTTTGGGGAATAAATTGAAAAGTAAAAGAGTTGCCGTATATGCGGCAACTCTTTTGCTATATGGACGCGGATGTATCTGCTTTAGTCTTAAGCTCATCCGAAATGGACAGAAATGCTAATCAAATTGTCTGTTTCCAATTACATATTCGTATGTTATAATATAAAGGGAACCAAATATGGTTACCAAACGTAAAAATGTTTTGAGGTGTCTATGGAGCTGAAAGACAAATTGAAAATACTGCGGACTGCACGTAATTTGACCCAGGAAGAGATGGCGGAATATCTGGGAATATCTGCTCAAACCGTTTCGAAGTGGGAACGCGGATTAAGTGCACCGGATATTATGCTTTTGCCCAAGATTGCCTTGCTGTGCCAGTGTTCCATAGATTCACTTTTCGATATGGACTCTATGTGGGGTAGGGAACATCAAAAATCCTTTGAGAAAAAACTGGATATATTGCACGTCCAGCAGGATTGGGAAGGCATTTATGCCGAGTTGATTCGGGAGATTGAATTAAATCCGGATTCATTTGGATATTACCGTGTGATTATGGCGTTTGTTTTGCGCCACGATATGTTTGATGATGAGCGGATTAAAAAAATGATTTCGCTGGCAGACCGTGCAGAGAAGTTATGCACCGACCACTCCCTTTGTAATGAGTTGTATCGCTTGATGATCCAAATTTGCGGCTTGTCCAAAAATAAGGATTTACGGGCACAGGCGAAGTATTACTACAAGAAATTACCTCTGTTAATG
>JBGVJO010000377.1:0-1790 GCA_045129535.1 Eubacteriales bacterium | reverse complement strand
TCGATCCCCCACCTTGTGTCCGAGAATAGCGCGGCCGAAGGGGGATTCTTTGCTGATGTATCCGTCAAAGATGTCGTTACGCAGCGTAGTAACGATGGATACGACCCGTTCTTCGTTTTCTTCTTCATCGAATATGGTGATTTTATCGAACAGGCCCACCACGTCGTCTGCGGAATCCGTGTCGATCACAACGGCGGTATCAATCATAGCCTGCAGATAACGGATGCGTCCGTAGTTCTTGTTCAAAGCCCGCTTTACGGAATGGTATTCATCGTTTTCGCTTAAATCGCCCAAGTCCCGTGCGGCTTTCAGCTGCTCTTTCAGCTTGGGGGTAATTTCACTTTTTCGGTGGTCGATCTCTTCCTGCATTTTGCGGATGTCGACCCGGGTTAATTCGTCGTGCATCGGTAGTACTCCTGATGGGTATTTATTGGATTATCGAGTCAGCTTTCTCCGTATGGTGGCGTGCAGTTGTCCGATAAAGGCGTAAAGCTCCTCGCAGCGCATGAGTATAAGCGAGAGGGCGTATACAAGCAAGGCCGCGAAGGCGCACAAAAGAAACTCAACGATGGGACTGGATTGGAGAATCTGTCTCATTACCAGTGCAGTTGCGGCTGTGGCCGCGCCGGCAACAGTAAGCTTGATAAGCAGTTTTCTCATTGCAAGAAAACGGAAATTCGGCAAATACTTCTTCACCGAGCGGTTGAGGAGGCAGATCGTCAGAATGACGGAAAGGCTTGTTGCCAAAGCAACGCCTAGCACGCCGATATAGGGCGCGAGAAGGAAGCTCAGGGCTGCATTCAGGAAGACAGCGGCGATATTGGCCACCATCGGCATTTTCGTGTCCTGATAAGCGAAGTGGAGACGGATGTACATCTCCCGCACGGCGATCAGTCCGAATCCTACGGCAAAGCCTATGAGTGCCCGTGAGGTGTGATAGGCAGCCGTCTCGTCAAATTTGCCGCGCATATACACGATTTTAACGATCTCAGGAGACATAACGCAGGCCACAATAGTGATCGGCACCAGAAGCACCAAAAGACCGCTTAATGATTCTTTAAACGTCTTTACAACCATCTCCGTGTTTCCTTCGGAAACGTACGTAGCGTATCTCGACAGAAGAATCAGGCTCAGTGTGGCCGTGATCGTTGCGGTGATAAATTGCTCAAGCGTGTATGCGTAGGAATAGTTGGAGGCAATTCCCTCTCCCAGGCGGGAGCAGATCATCTTATCAATAATTCCGTTCAACTGAATGAATATATTACTCAAAAGCAGAGGCGCGGACAGATAGATCAGATGCTTTATGGTGGGATCGCGGAAATTAACGGAAGGTCTGTACGAATAGTTTTTTCTCGCCCAGAGGCCGAGAAGCATCGTCTGGATTATATTCGCTGCAAAATACGCTACGATCAGCGCGCTGATTCCCCACTGGCCGGCAAACGCCAATACCATAAAGATGGCGATGGGATTGTAGATAATGCCGTACAGCTTACCGGGGGTAAAGGTGTTGTTTGCGTTGAGCACGGCGGCATAAATGGACTGCAGAGCCGTAAATATAAAGGTTACGGAGAAGATCCGCAGATACTGAACCAGTGTGTTGTGTGCCTCAGGGGGATAGTCGGACTCAAGAAGTCTTGCGATCCACGGAGTGAACAGATTGATCAGCAAAATGAACACACAGCCGATGAACAGAAACATAGTCAGCATCGTTGAAGCAACGGTGTTGGCTTCTTCCTTGCTCTTCTTGGTGCGGATATCGATATATACGGTTACCAGCGCCGTGGTCAGTG
>JBGVJO010000376.1:0-7253 GCA_045129535.1 Eubacteriales bacterium | reverse complement strand
GGAAGTTCGCGCGCTGATGCAAGGGAAAAGACGTTCAATCAAATCACGAAAGAATGGTTTCCGCAAACAAATTATCGACTTGATAACACCTATTCGGTTATGATTTCTTATCAAACACCTGTAAATCAGGATAACGATGATGACCTTGGCGTTTATTGGGTGCCGATAGTAGAAAAGTAAGTTTTTGACTACTTAGAAGATAGTGTTCTATCGCGGAAATGATAACTTCACTTCTGTTGGGTGAACCACAAAAAGCAGACTACCATTCGGTAGTCTGCTTTTTCTTTCGTTTGTTCTATTTGCTCAAACCAACTGCCCTTGTGCGCAACGGCCTTCGGCTGTTAACTGGCGATCGCGCTGCCGCTGCCGGTGGCAGAAGACGGCAGCGAGAGCGCACGGCAGGCACCCGTGTTTTACGAGGGCGCTAGTCCCGACGGAAAATACGTTGGTGCCAACGAGAAGTGTCGTCCACGCTCGCCAGGCAAAGAAATCTCGGGCACCGCAAGAGTCGAGTGCACATACGTTTGATTCCCACCGCACATCCGGAGTTTCACCTACCGCAGTGTCGTTGGTTCGACAAAAGATGTGTATACAGAACGCTATTGACAATCAGGTGAACGCGTGATATAATGAATCCAAGAAAGGCGGTGCTTTTATGGCAAATGATCAGCATATGATAGAAGCTTTATCAGAGGTGCTACGAGATGGTGAAATTTTGCTTCATCCTATTTTCGGAACGGTAAAGCAAGGGAGTTTTCAACAGTTTGCGTATTTCGCGTTTACCGAAGCTCATTTATTGGTTGCATATTTGACGACTGGGAACATAGTTACCGATGTTGAAAGAATTCCGCTCGACATAAAATCTTTTAAAGTTAGGAAAAGCAAGATATTAAATGAATATAAGATCCACATTTTGTTTGAAAACAAAAAAACTTTTGAGATCTCTACTTTTCTAAAAGTATTAAAGATAAAATCTCAAAAAGATAATCTTCCGTTGTTTTTGGAGTATCTTAAAAGTAAGTCGAAAAATCAGGCAAAATTGTTAGAGGAAATTAAGGGACAAAAAATTCGTTGGCAATATTTTAACACGTGGATATATATGATGCTTGCAATTATTCCCGCTGTTCCAGCAATGATCATAATGGGAGAATTAAGAAAAGGCAATGTTGATATTTGGAATGTAATTGTAGAAATGTCGAGTGCAACTCCGGTTATGATTGCAATGTATGGATTTTTTATAGGACCTTTTGCGATTTTGTCAATTTTTAATCGATTTTCTTTTGGAAAACTCTTGGGTGTTGTAACTGAGGATACACTCTTTTTGGAAAATTGTGAAATTCCTATAGCGGATATAAAGAAAATAGTTTATCATCCGCGTATTATGACAAGACGCAGTATCAGTTTTTCATATGCTACGATCTTTGTTCGTACAAAAGCTAACAATACGGAGCCTCTTGACGTTATACATTTTCCACTGTATGGTTTAAGAAAAATAAAAAAATATAACAAGGAAATTAATTTGAGTTGTGATAAATACATTTGGTTTTTAATATTGTGTCCAACGGTTGTTTGTGCCATTATGGGATTTCTGTTTGGCTTATGAAAAGGTTCGAACTTGTTGGATCAACCCACAAAAAAGCAGACTACCGAATGGTAGTCTGCTTTTTTCATCTCCTCCGTCCCATAATCTCCCCGCAGGCGATCTTTTCGCCGGCGTTCCCGGAGGGCTGGGTAGTAAAATCGTCGGGGGATCCGTGGAGGATCACGCTTCGCCCCACGATGTCGCGGATCGTGAACCGATCGGTGACGAAGGCACCGAAGGCGTATCCGTTGACGCCGAACAGCGGCGGCATATCCCCGGCGTGGTGGGGATGGGGGCAGGCAAGGGGATTGTAGTGCATGCCTACGTCGGCGAAGGGGTCCTGTTCATTGCCGGAGCAGGAGCCACCCTCGTGGATGTGGAGAGCAAAAATGGGGCTCTCGCAGGGATTTTGCGGGGTGGGCAGGCCGATCACCTCGGTGATGACCAGCACGCCGCGGCTGTTTTCATAAAAGCGGACAGTTCCCTGCACGTGGGGATAGGCACGGCTGCCACGCAGGTGGGCCCACGCGGCGGGATAGCGCATTTCCCCTCTGCGATGGATGGGAAAAACTTGATTTGGATTCATAAGACACCTCGGTTTGTTGTTCATTCCTTGTCAGTATATGCCGAGATGGTAAATCGGTGCGGGTTTTGCCGTCCCGTGTTGCTTTGTAAGGAAATTTGTGCTATAATGTGCACAGAACGCTGAAGACTGTGAGTGCGGACAAATGCATACTGCGTACATATTTGATTTTGACGGAACCCTGGTGGATTCCATGCCCTCCTGGGCGGAAAAGGTGCTGAATATCCTGCGGGAGTGCGGCGTGGACTATCCCGCGGATGTGATCCATACCGTCACCCCCCTGGGGGATCGGGGTACTGTGGAATATATGCGCGACGTGCTGGGTGTGCCGCTTTCGCCGGAGGAGATTTTTCGGCAGATGGACGAGTCCGCCTTGCCCAAATATCGGGATGAGATCGGTATCAAGGACGGGGTCAGAGAATATCTCGCTCATCTGCGGGATAGGGGCTGCACGCTCCACGTTTTGACGGCCAGTCCTCACAAAATGGTGTATCCCTGCCTGAAACGGTTAGGCATTTTCGATTGGTTCGATAACGTGTGGAGCACCGACGATTTCGGTATGGTGAAATCCGACACCGCCATCTACCGCGCGGCGGCCGGGCGGATCGGCGCGGACGTGTCCGACGCGGTCTTCTTTGACGATAATTTGACGGCAATTCGCACGGCCCGGGCGGCCGGGATGTACGCCGTGGGTGTGTACGATGCATCCAGTGATGCTTTGACGGAGGAAATCCGCGGGGCGGCGGATTACTACGTATATTCTATGGCAGAAATGCCTGAGACGATATAATCCTTGCGAGGCGAACAATGAACAAATACAAAAACTATTTTATCAATCTGATTTTTCCCGCCGTGATCTTCGGGTCGGTGACGGGCATTCTCACCGCGGTAGTCATCACGCTGTACAAGCTGTGCGCCAAGCACGTGATTGCCGCCTCGGAGGCGGGATATCATTTCTTGCGTGAGAATCTTCTTTGGGTGATTCCCGTGTTGGCGGTGCTGGTGGGCGTGGCTTTCCTGTTTACCTGGATTTATCGCCGGGCTCCCCATCTGATGGGTGGCGGCATTCCTACCTCCATCGGTATGCTGCGGGGTATTTTGCCCTGCCGCTGGATCTCCAATCTGGTGGGACTGTTCTTTATGTCCCTTACCTCCTTCCTGATCGGCGTGCCCTTGGGCAACGAGGGCCCCTCCGTTCAGATGGGTGCGGCCGTAGGACAGGGCAGTGTACGGACTATGGCGAAAAAACACCGTGCGTGGAATCGGTATTCCATGACGGGCGGCGCCTGCGCGGGATTTTCCATCGCGACGGGTGCGCCGATCTCGGGCGTGCTCTTTGCCATTGAAGAGGCGCATCAGCGGATCTCCCCGATGATTTTGATCGTGGCGGCCACCTCCGTCCTGGCAGGCGGCATCACCACGGATATTCTGGCACCCCTGTTTTCCGTCAGCACGTCCTTGTTCCCCAAATTGGATCTGATCACCCTTCACGCAAAGGATATCTGGATCCCCTTGGCGGTGGGCATCATGATGGGCTTGTTTGCCGTGCTGTTTTTGCGGTACTATACGGTGGTTTCCGCTTTGTGGAAGAAGAAACTGAAAAGCGTGCCCCTCGCCTGGAAGATCTTCATCGTCTTTGCTTTGACGGTGCTGTTCGGTCTTGTCTCCTATTCCTTTATCTCCACGGGACACGAGTTGATCCTGCATTTGTTTGAAGAACGGCAGACGCTTCTGATGCTTCTTTTGATTCTGGTGGTGCGTTCCACCCTGACGCTGTTCGCCAACACGAACGGCATTACGGGCGGTATCTTCCTGCCTCTTTTGACACTGGGTGCGGTGGCTGCTTCTGTTATGGGACAGATTTTCTCTCATCTGTTCGGCTTGGGTGAGCCCTATTACGTTTTGATTATGGTTCTCGGCATTACGGGATGCATCGCCGGTATGATGAAGATGCCCCTGACCGCCATCGTTTTTGCGGTGGAGGCGTTGTCTTGCTACGACAACATTCTGTACGTGATTATCGTGGCCGTGACCGCATTTATCATTACGGAGATCTTCGGCGCCCATTCCATCAACGATACGGTATTGGAAGACCGCGCCCACGCTCAGAACGAGGGCAAGGAATTCCGGGTGATCGACACCTTCGTGACGGTACAGCCTGGCGCATTTGCCGTAGGCAAGCAGATCCGGGATATTTTCTGGCCACGGAATCTGTTTGTGCTGTCGGTACAGCACGGCAAGAAGCACGGTGCCGAGGTGGATGAGCACGGCGGCAAGGAAATACGGGAGGGCGATATTCTCCACGTGCGGTATTCCACTTACGAGGAGGAAAAGACGGCGGAGGAGCTGATGGACATCGTGGGCGAGCAGGTCTTTGCCCGCTCGGTGGACGCGATCGTATAAGAGGGCGCCCGCAAGTGTCTGTTGACAATCCGCGCTGAAAATGATACAATACACTTGTATAGCATACTTGATGCGTAACGAATTTCACAAGGAGAACCCAACTATGAAGAGAATTATTTCCGTTGTTTTGGCAGTGTGTATGCTGCTTTCCGTTATGGTGCTGGCTTCCTGCGCCGAAACGCCTGCGTCTCTTATCAACGGTGCTATGATAAAGATGGCGAATCTTACCTCCATGGAGTCCAAAATGGATGCCGAGATCAAGATGAGCATGCTGGGCATCGATATGACTATGCCCATCGATATGTACATGGTTCTTGAGGACGCAAAGAGCGAGAATCCCGTTTCTTCTTTGAATATAGAAATGTCTTTCATGGGCGAAAGCGTGGCCATGGATATGTATATGGACGGCAAGGGCTGGGCATATATGACCGTAGCCGGCGAAAGCTACAAGGTAAATACCGAAGCGGCTTCTGCTGAATTGCCCCTTAGCTCCGACAGCGTGACCGATATGATCACCCAGTTCCCGGAGGATCTGTTTGAGGGCGCAGTTATCGAGAAGAACGACGACGGCAGCAAGAGCGTAACTCTTGTGATCACTGCGGAGCAGTATGCTGAGCTGTTCGGCGAAGCTATGGACAGCCTGTCCGGCTCTCTGGGCGGCGCTGTTTCCGTAAAAGACGTTACTATGGAGATCACCGTAAAGGGTGGTTACGTCGTGGAGTACGATATCGAGTTTGATATGGATATGAATATCGAGGGTGTGACCGTGTCCGCGTCTATGGATATGGACATCGATTACATCAATCCCGGTAAGGCCGTTAAGGTAACTCCTCCCGCAGGTTACGAAAATTTCCCTGCGCTCGACGAACATTGATCTGTGCGATCCCGGGCATCCCCCGGGATCTTTCTTGTAAAATAACCCGTTGAGGTGTTACGTATGAATGGAAAAAGAATGGCGCTCGCCTTCATTCTGGCGATGCTGATGTGTCTTTCGGGCTGCTCCGCTGTGACGTTGAATCAGGAGAAAACGGAATTGTTCGTGTCAGACGGTATGGAGATCGTCCTGCCCGCCCAGTTTGAGAAGCATAACGCGGAGGGATATACCGTTTGCTACGCCACCCCCACGGTGACGGTGCTTGCTTTGCGGGAGGCGTTTTCGCTGGCAGAGGGGCTGGAGAATATGACGGTGCGGGAATACGCAGATCTGGTCTATTTAGCCAATGCCGTAAAAAATCCCTCGCCCATCACCGAGGAGGAAGGATTCCCTCTGATGGAATATACCTATCGGGTGGAGACCGTCGGCGTGGATTTTGTGTACCTGAGCGTTATGTATAAGGCAGACGACGCTTTTTGGACCGTTCAGTTTGCCTGCCCTGAGGAGAACTACGAGGAATACCGTCCTCAGTTTATCACCTGGGCGAAGAGCGTGAAATTCGTTTCCGCGGAGTGAGCATCAATGATGAAAAATCCGTGTGCGGTTACCCGCACACGGATTTCTTTATTTTACTCACAATTACCTTTTGTGTTCCCACTGATATCCGGCGCATCAAAGCCTCCCTTCGAGAGGGAGGTGGCACGCGAAGCGTGACGGAAGGAGCCTGCGGAACATAAAATTCGCAAAATTTTATCGTTTACGCACTCTCCCTCAGTCGCCGCGACGTTCAACTCCGTTGAAGTCGTGCTGACAGCTCCCTCCCGGAGGGAGCCTCATAAGTGCCGACGTTTACTCGGAAACACATAGTCGAATTGGGACTTACTTTATGGGAGAATATAGGATGTTTTCCGGTTGAATACCTGCGTCCAGCGCATATTTTTCTGCCATATCAAACCGATAGCAGAGATGCTCCGGGGAGTGAGCGTCGCTTGTGAGGAGCACTTTTCCGCCCTTTTTCGCAATATAGGACAGAATCTCCGGCGCGGGATAGGCAATATCCCGGTATCCTCTTGCGATGGCGCCCGTGTTGATTTCAAAGGGAATCTCCAAGGGAAGCAGGGCATCTGCGGCCGCAAACGCGGCTGCCAGATACCGGGGATCGCTTTCATCAAACAGACAGCCGTCCCGATTGCACTTGGCGATCAAGTCAAAATGACCGATCACGTGGGGGTGCAGGCGGCCGATCTGCGCGACGGTATGGAAATAATCCTCCGCCATGGCGAGACCATCTCCGCCGTAGTGGATTTCCTTGGAGCGAAGGAGCGCTTCCACGCTTTCGTCGGTGGAGAACCAGTTTTCCCCTTTCCACAGATAGTGGACGCTGCCGATGATATAATCGTAGCCGTCGGTGGATTCTGTGCCCCACAGATCCTGCTCGATGCCGCAGTAAACGGTGATTTTGTCCCGATATTTTTCCTTCAGTCGGGCGATCTCGGCTCGGTATTCTCCGATCCGCTCCTTCGGGATGCAGTAGGAGGTGTCAAAATCCGTGTGGGAGTGGGTGGTGATACCGATGCAGGGCATACCCCGCTCGATGGCGGCCAGCACCATTTCCTCGGCGGAATTTTTTCCGTCGCAGAAACTGGTGTGCGTGTGAAAATCCCCGCGGATCATTTCGTCATCTTCTCCTGCTTGATTTTGTGATCGATCACGTGGCGGGAGGCCAGCTCGCGGTGGATATCCTCAAGGGAAATGCCCATCTGGATCATCAGCACCAGGAGGTGATAGGTCAGATCGGCGATCTCGTACAC
>JBGVJO010000375.1:0-4596 GCA_045129535.1 Eubacteriales bacterium | reverse complement strand
AGCAATGAATAAATTATCCGATGCGAGTTACACGGTATTATAAACTACAATTTATCGAATTGTTTTGTGTCGACCTCTAAATCGGTGCAACTTGCCAAACCAAGCCTTGGAATCATTCAGATTCTAAGGCTTTTTTCGTGCTTTTGCCATTCGGATGTAGTGGGATCTATTGGGTGTAAATCTCCTCTAACCATAGAAATTTCGTCGGCGAAATGTCGGCGAAAGCGATTTTGGTGCCTACTCTTCCCTCTTTGCCGTCGGCTTAACCCGTCGGCTCGTCGGCAGGAGCGACTAAAAAATAGACAGAAAAAGGAACCCATCCACAGACGAGTTCCTTTTGTTTTGCGCTTTACACGATAACGGCCTATATTCGCCTTCAAACCTCGTATCCGAATAACTCACGCACTGCCAGGCGCAGGCGCTGATCGGCGGATAATGTGCGAAGGGCTTCTGACAGGCCTGCACCTGCTGTGCCGAATTCCCTGCACCGCCTGCATCGACGGGAAAGATCCATAAGCAGACGGTAACGAATCTCGACAGGATCCTCCGAGGAGCCACACGTATGCACGCACGAGACGCAGGTTTGTGTGACGATCCTCTCCGCCAAAGCGGAATCGGCAAGAGCCAGGTACGCCACCCGATACAGATCGGCAATGCACCGCTGGCAGGTAATTTCGTAGGTGTTCTGTCGTTCTGTGTCGCTCATGTGCTTGCCTGGCTCCTGTCCTTGATTGTTAGCGGATGTGGGGGAATCCGGTAAATACCCACTTACCGTTTTTGTATTTGTAGTCAAACTGGAAACTCTGATACGCCAGGACGGTGGTGAGATCCTTTGTATCAAGCACCTCCACCGTGACCTCAACCGCATACCAATCCTCTGTGACTTTGGAGGCGCTGTAGTACCGCTCGCCCAGACGGATATTCTGGGGTAACATACCGGGTGTGGCATACAGTTTTCCGTTGTGGGAGATATAACTTGCCACGCTTGTGGTATTCAGCAACTGCTCTGCCAAAGAGACGGAAAACAGCTCTTCCAGGTACGCTCGCAGATCGGCGTAGGTATCGAACTTCGTTATCCGGTAATACCGGCGGCCGTCGTATTCGATGGAATCCTTTCCGTCCGCTTCACCGGCCTCCACAAGACTGGCAGTGCGGAACCAGCCGACCGCTTCCGCCGCCTTTTCATAGGCGCTCATAACGAAATTGTACTGCTCTTCCCTCTCGTCCAGCTCCCCCGTGGTAAACTTCTCCCGCTGGAAGCCGAACTGGCGTCCAAGCATATCCCGGTAGTTTTCCATATCGCAGATCTGGGGAGTGATACTGATCGTGGTACGCATTACGCCCGTCTCATCCCGTCCCATAGAATAGCCCATACTGAAGACGAATTTCATCTCGCCGCTATCCGGGTCGTTGTTGTCCTGCAAGGTGGCATGAACAATGCGGTTGTAATCCACGCGGTACGTTCCCGCATAGCGGGCGGCGTAGCTACCATCATAGAATCCGTGGGCAAAGCAGATCTGCTGTGTTTCGGGATCCAGTGCCAGGCAGTAGAATTGATCGCCTTTCTCATCCCGGAAGGAGTGATACCATCCACCCGCAAGATCATCGAATATAAAATCGGTACGATCCGGCGGGAACGCGTTGATCTTGGGGAAACTCAGAGGAAGCGGTGTGGCCTTTGCGTCATCGTACAGGAAGTGCACCATGTCGTTGTACTCATACAGCTTACCGGTGACGGTTTTCGGGGGATTTACCAAGAGATTGCCGTTGCCGTCGTGGTACTTCTCTATGGTCGTGATGGACATTTTGCCCGTCTTAGGATCGTAGGTATACGTACCCTTTCCGGTTCCGCCGGCATCCGTCTGATACAGTCCCACCGAGGCGGAGATCGTATCGCCGGAGATGGTTATGCCGTAATACATCTGGTTCACCACGCAGGTGTGCTGTCCTTCCAGGCTGCCCGTGTAGGGCTTGCCTTTTTTCAGAACGATATCCCGGGTGACGGTCTCCGCTTCTTCCACGGAGATGATATATCCTCCCGCCGAAGTGACGCGGTAGGTATAGTAGCGGGATACATAATCGGAAGATTTCCAGTCGCTGCAAACACCGAAGGTGATGTAGCCAACGCCGTCGACGCCGGGATGAATATTGGCTGTGCGGTCAAAATTGGCACCCGGCCAGCTTTCACCGTACATGGCCATGGGCATGATATATTCCCGATTGGAGGTATCGATCTCGATAGCGGGTGTGTATTGCTTATAACCGGGAGCCGCTTCAATGGAATGCTCCACCCAGATGGCATCGGGCTTGCTGTTTTGCGCGTTTTCGTATGCGTCAAAGGCTTGTTTGGTGACAGGCTTATTTTCCACAAAATAGGATACGTTCTGATTATCGGCAGACTCACAGTATGCGAGTTTACGGATCGTGTAGGTATCGCCCTCAAAATCAATTCGTCCTATTCCGTGGTTGGATACCCCAGAGGAAAAGTCGAAAGTTCCGTCTTCCTTCAAATCGCTGAATTCACGGTAATACAGAAGATGGGCGTACACGGTGGTGTTTTTGTTGTAAAGAACCAGGAAGCCGACGTATTCATTGGTACCGCGATTCAGCCACAGTACCAATTCAGGCGCACCGTCGTTATTCAAGTCAATGACGGAATATTTGCTGACCGACATTTCGGTGTCCCTCATCCAGTCGGTAAGATACGTCCGCTGTTTTGTGCCGGTGTCATAAAATGTATCTTCGTTTTTCAAAATGCATTTAAGAACTCCGCTGAGGGGGATGTCCGGAGCCATCTCGCTCACCTGTCGGTCATAGGGAGTATCGTAGGGAGTCAGTCCGCAGATGGCACAGTCCAGATAATACGCCGTATAGCGGGCCAGAACTTTCTCAAAGGATGCATCCGTTGTATAACCGATGGCCGCCGGATCGTAGTCGAAGATGGTATCATACCGATTTTCCGGACTCACTGCGTGTCCTTTACTGTAATAGGAAGAGAGTTCCTCGGCTTTGATGCCGGCCACATACATCAGTTCCGCCAGACTGCAGTGCGAGGTCTTCATCTGTATATGAAGCTCATCCCGGATATAGGCGTTGATATGCATTTTCAACTCCCGGAGGTTGGCCCATTTAATGCTCTCCAGTTCTTTTTCCGGGTCGCTGGTGCGATAATAGGCATCTACCGCCTCGGCGGTCCCGCCGTACAGAAGATCGATAGGATAATCATCGTCTATAGTCCGCTCATTGTACAACTCCACAAAGCGGGATTTGGGGATGTTGAAATGATGGATAAATTCGTAAATATTGGACTGGGGGAACGGACATCCGTTCTCCCGGGTATGCCACTGGGCTTCCTCCTGCCACGCATTGAACGCATCTCTGTCCAAAGCATCCGTAAGGGCGGACGGATAGGAATGATACGCCATGCCATGGACATAGCAGTAGGATCCGTACGCATACTCGTCACCGGGCGCGGTCAGAGTTATTTCCTTCAAGCGATAGATCAGTTTAACGATCTCACCGGGTGTCACAACGCCATGCATCGCATCCCGCGCTTGTATGGCGCGGATCAGGGCGATGATATCCTCTTTCGGGATGGAGCGCACAAATGCCTTCTGCTCCTCGGAATCCACGTCGGTGATCTTCAGACTCAGAGCGTAGGCGGTGTACACCTTCCCCTCATGGCAGAGGGCCAGAGGGCTGTGGAAGGTTTCATTGATCCGCCCGTCATCCTCTGAGAAAAGCGCGTCCACAATGGCATCCGTATAGGGAACATAATCCTTCTGCAATGCGGAAGTGATCTCCTCCCGGGACACATCCAACGCCCGGATCATATAGACCAGCCACGGCACGGTGGCCGCTTCCTCGTCATACGCCTGACGGGCCTCCAGATATGCCTGCCCCTTCATCACGAAGAGATCCAGAACATGGCTTCCCACATCATTCAGCAGTTTTCCATAGGGAACATGGTACTGGGGAGCGTTGTTGTTCTTTTGGGCATTGCCCACATTGTATCGCCAGATTTCCAGAATCTCGGATTCAGACAGAGATGCATCCGCCAGACTGTACTCCCCGTCAAACAGGGTGACGGTGAAAATCCCCTTCTCTCCCCGCGCCTGCAGCCGGCTATCGCTCAGCCAGCGGCCGGAGCCGGGAATGTAGGCGCCGTACTCGTTTTTGTAGGCAATATAGGTGTCTTTGTTGGTGGACGGGCATTCATACAATCCGCCCATCAGATCAAAGATCAAAAATCCGTGGGAGTCACACTCGACAAACACTTTCCCGCCGCTGTACTGCAGGGATGTGATCTTTATCCCGGCGGCGGCGGAGAAATAATCCGATTCTCCCGTCACCTGGTTGTAAAATTTCAGAGTTTTCCATTCGGTATAGCCGACATTCTGGAAATAGCTGTACACCTTCCATTCGGCAAGATCCTCCACGGAGGCTTCCACTGCGTCCGACTGGGGGATGAACCACGCCTCACTCAGGTGCCACAGAATCTCGGAAACGTCGCCTGTGGTGCCCACATCCAAGAGCGTAAAGGCGGCATACAGCCAGTAATCCCCCACGTCATAACGCAATACCACGGGCGTTTGT
>JBGVJO010000374.1:0-1569 GCA_045129535.1 Eubacteriales bacterium | reverse complement strand
GTAAGGGTAAACAGCTCATCGGTATGAACGATATCGAGGAGTCTATGCTGAAGATCATCGTGGGTACCCAGAAGCGTTCCCGCGTGGTTACCGAGAAGGATAAACGGGTTACCGCCTATCACGAGGCAGGCCATGCCATCGAGGGCTACAAGCTGCAGGAGGACCGTCCCGTTCATCACATCTCCATCATCCCCAGCGGCCGTGCCGCCGGATTTACTCTGTCCATGCCCAAGAATGACAATACCCATACCTCCCGTACCGAGATGACGAATGAGATCGCGGTGCTGCTGGCGGGTCGCGTGGCGGAATCTCTCATCGGAGATATCCACACCGGTGCATCCAACGATATCCAGCGCGCTTCTCAGATCGCCCGCAGTATGGTGACAAAGTACGGTATGTCCAACGTTTTGGGCCCGATCCAGTACGGCAGCGCCACCGGCAACGACGAGGTGTTCCTGGGCCGTGACTTCAACCACACCCAGAACTACTCCGATGAAACCGCGTCCACTATTGACGCAGAGGTGAAGCGCATTATCAGCGAAGCCTATGAGCAGGCCAAGAAGATCCTCTCCGAGAATATGGATAAGCTGGACTTCGTGTCTGGGTTCCTGATGAAGAACGAGGTTATGGAGGAGGATCAGTTCCGCCGTGCTATGGAGGAACCCTTCGTTACCTACGAGGAGCTGGAGGATATGGTGGCCGATAAACGCCGCAAGAGCGAGGCAGAGAACGAGGCCCGCGCCCGCCACATCGCCGAGATGGAGCGCAAGCGTGAGGAAGAGAGGGCCAAGGAATCCGCAAGAATGCGGGACCAGCAGCCCCCGCAGCCCCGCCCCGACGAAGACCGTCCTTTCCGATAAGAACGTATTAGGCGTATGCCAAATAAAAACAGTCCTGCTTTTGGCAGGGCTGTTTTTTGTTGCGGAATATGTAGTATTTGATTGAACATCGAATCAATTTCTGATATAATTGCTTTGAAAATCATAGTAATGCTATGCTTCTTCCCGCCAAACACTTCGTGGAAATACATTCTCAATTTGATATAATAGAATTACAAAAGCGATTTTGAATATTTTTTGGAGGACAGTATTATGTCTATCGGTTCTAACATCAAACGTTTGCGTCGCGAGAAGGATATTACCCAGGAGCAGCTCGCGGAGTATCTGGGAATAACCTCGCGTGCCATTTCCCAGTGGGAGTGTGACCGTACCGCTCCCGATATCTCTCTGTTGCCTGCGCTTTGCCATATCTTTGACGTTTCATCCGATACGTTGCTCGGCATTGATATTGAAAAAAACAACGAAGAAATCAAAAAATATTTGGATGAGGCAAATGATTTGGGGAATCAAGGAAAGGGTGCAGAGAGAACTGCGCTTCTCCGCGAAGCAAACAAAAAATTCCCGCGCGATTATAAGATTATGCAAAGGCTTGCCGATTCGTTGGTATGTGAATATTCTCGAAAAGGCCTCAAGGAATATGAAGAGGTGTTTGATCTTTGCAATCGAGTCCTTGCGGAATGCACCGATAGCACCACGCGATACGAAGCAATTGATACTCTTGGAACTGCTT
>JBGVJO010000373.1:0-1296 GCA_045129535.1 Eubacteriales bacterium | reverse complement strand
CGTGCAACGGCGGTTGCGTGGGCGGTGCAATGACTGTAGCCAACCCGTATATCGCGCAGGCAAGACTGCAAAATCTGAAAAGATACCTACCGGTATCTCCCAACCGTCCGGCAGACGAAAGCATTCCGTCGGACGCAATGCGAAAGACGGCCCTTTCTTATGAGCCAAATGCACGCCTGGCAGATGACAGAGTGAAGGCCATGCAGATGCTCCACGATATCGAGGAGATATGCCGAGCGCTTCCGGGGACCGACTGCGGCTCCTGCGGTGCACCTACCTGCAGCGCATTTGCTGAGGACATCATCAAAGGTGAAACCAATGCAGATGAGTGTACGGTCATTATGCGGGCACTGTTCCACGACTATCTGGAGCAGCATAAGGAAAAGGCAGCCGAGGAAGCATTGAAACCGCTCAATTATAAGAAGACCTAAAACCTATAAGCATAATTTTGGGGTGATGATATGCATCTTTCTGATTTATCCAAGGCAGTAACACTGAAGCATCTTTGCGGTCCTGAAGCGGATGCCTTTGAGGGTGTCTATGTCGGTGACTTGCTCAGCCGTGCAATGAGCCGCGTCCAGGCGGATAATTTGTGGATCACGATTATGAATAACGTAAACGTGGTTGCCGTTGCCAGTCTGACTGAGGCTGCCGCCGTTATCCTTGCAGAGAATGTGTCCCTGACACAGGAAGTGTACGAGGCTGCCAATGCAAAGGGAATAGCCATTTATTCCGCAAAAGAAAGTGTCTACGAGCTTTGTGCCATTATCTCCCGCTGTGCGGCAGGGAACGAATGAATCGTTACTTCTATGATCTTCATATCCATTCCTGTCTTTCGCCCTGTGCGGAGGACGATGCCACCCCGGCCAATATCGCCGGTATGGCAGCACTGAATGGATTACAGATCGTGGCCTTAACGGATCACAATACCACGCGGAATTGCCCCGCTTTCTTTGAGGCAGCCCGCGCATACGGTTTGATCCCCATCGCCGGCATGGAGCTTACCACGTCAGAAGACGTACATATCATCTGCCTGTTTCCCACACTGGATGCGGCGTCAGCCTTCCAAGCAATTGTAGACGACAGACGCATTCACATTAAAAATAAACCCGCTATATTCGGAAACCAACTCATTATGGATGCAGAGGACACCGTTCTCGGTGAGGAAGAGGATCTTCTGATCAATGCAACAACCATCTCCATCGAGGAGGCATATTATCTTGCTGCTCAATGCGGCGGGATTGCCTATCCGGCCCATATAGACCGAACATCCAACGGTATGGTGTCTGTTTTGGG
>JBGVJO010000372.1:0-2268 GCA_045129535.1 Eubacteriales bacterium | reverse complement strand
GCCAAGCTGTCCTTCAAGGATGCCCAGGACGGTATCTCCAATACCTTCTCCATCATCCCCAGTGCGCTGGGCAAGGATACCCAGGTGTTCGTCGGTGATATCGACGTGGATCTGGATTGCGGCCTGGGTGCCTGCAACGCTCCCACCCTGTTCGAGGGCATGGACAACGACGACGAATAATCCCATTCCATAGGAGGAATTTACAATGGCTGTTAATGAGAATCAGGTTGACAATCTGGTAGCGCTGCTGGACGGCTACGTCAAGAAGGGCGGCCACCACCTGAACGTAAACGTGTTCACCAAGGAAACCTTGCTGGACGCACAGAAGCATCCCGAAAACTATCCCCAGCTGACCATCCGCGTCAGCGGTTACGCCGTAAACTTTGTGAAGCTGACCAAGGAACAGCAGGACGAGGTTATCTCCCGTACCTTCCACGAACAGATCTGATCCGATGGAGGCCTATCTTCACTCCACGGAAAGCTTTGGCACGGTGGACGGCCCCGGCGTTCGGTTTGTGATCTTCCTGCAGGGCTGTCCTATGCGCTGCAAGTACTGTCATAACCCCGACACCTGGGAGATGCACGCCGGCGAGCGCCGCAGTGCGGAATCCCTCATCGAGGAGTATGAGCACAATCGGGCGTTCTACAAAAACGGCGGCATTACCGTCAGCGGCGGCGAGCCCTTGGCGCAGATCGATTTCCTTTTGGAATTGTTCCGCCTGGCCAAGGAGAAGGAGATCCACACTTGCCTGGACACGTCGGGCGCCACGTATCGCCCCGGCGATTCGGAATACAACCGGAAGCTGGATGCGTTGATGGAGCTGACGGATCTGGCGATGCTGGACATCAAGCATATGGATCCCACCGCCCACAGAGAACTGACCGGGCTGGATAACGAGGGAATTCTTTCCTTTGCCCGCTATCTGGCACAGAAAAACGTCCCATTGTGGATCCGCCACGTGACGGTTCCCGGGATTACCGACGATCCGGATGCGCTGACCCGATTGGGTCAGTTCATCGGCACGCTCGGCAACGTGAAGGCGCTGGACGTACTCCCGTATCACACGATGGGCGTAACGAAATATAAGGAGTTGGGTATCCCCTATCCTCTGGAGGGAGTGGAGCCTGCAACCAAAGAACAGGCTATTATGGCCAAACAAATCATTTTGGAGTCGTACCGTCAGGCGCGCCACCCGTAAGAAGAATATGAGCAGATGGGAATGGAAATTCCCATCTGCTTTTGATTTTTGAGAGGACTGTTGTCAGCGCACAACGGTCCTTTGCTTTTTTTGGGGCGAAAAAAGAAGAGTATTGGTGGTATGAGGCCAATTGTTTCCGTAAAATATATATGTGATTAAAACGACTGAAGTATTGGAGGACAGCTATGAATCGACGTGCGATCACAACGGCTATAATTGAGGAATATGGAAAGCATCTGCAAAGGGAAGAACGCTGCTCGGGAACAGTGGAAAAATATATGCGCGACGTGCGTATGTTTTCTGTGTGGATTGGAGACCGGGCTGTGACTAAAGAAACGGCAGCGATGTGGAAGGAGCACTTGCTGTCCCAGAATTACGCTCCTGTGACGATCAATTCGATGTTGGCGGCACTCAACGGCTTTTTTCGATATATGGATTGGGAAGACTGCCGATTGAAATTCCTGAAAGTGCAGCGACGGATGTTCCGTGAATCCTCTCGGGAGTTGGGGCGTGCGGAGTATACCGCGTTGCTGCAGACCGCATACAGCACCGGCCGGGAGAGGCTGGGACTGCTGATGGAAACGATCTGCGCCAGCGGTATCCGTGTGTCTGAGGTGCAGTATATCACTGTCGAGGCGGCAAAAAAAGGCAGAGCCGAGATATTCCTGAAAGGAAAAATTCGCACCATACTCATTCCGGGGAAATTGGCGCGCAAACTCTGCCAATACGCCAAAAAACAAAAAATCACCTCCGGTGAGATTTTTCTCACAAAAGGTGGGCGGAGTCTGTCCAGAAAACAGATCTGGGCAGAAATGAAAAAACTTTGCCTGGCGGCAAAGGTGAATCAGAAAAAGGTTTTCCCTCACAATTTGAGGCATCTATTTGCCACGGCGTTTTATCGGGTGTGCAAGGATATCGTCAAGTTGGCGGATGTGTTGGGACATTCCAGCATTGAAACTACGCGCATCTATCTTCTTACCAGCGGATCAGAGCACCGAGCCATGCTGGAAAGACTTCAATTAGTACAATAAGAACGAAATAGATATTTTGTTCTGTTGCAATTATTAAT
>JBGVJO010000371.1:0-2595 GCA_045129535.1 Eubacteriales bacterium | reverse complement strand
TCGTGAAGCAAACGCAGTGCTGGTCAAGCCGAATCAGATCGGTACGCTGACGGAAACGCTGGAGGTCATCCGTGTTGCCACCGAGGCGGGATACCGCAGCATCGTGTCCCACCGATCCGGCGAAACGGGGGATACTACCATTGCGGATATTGCCGTAGCGACCAACGCCGGATTCATTAAGACCGGTGCCCCCTGCCGTTACGAGCGGGTGGCGAAATACAACCGTCTTTTGCAGATCGAGCGGGAATTGGGTGCCGCCGCCGTGTACGGCCCGTGGGGCGTGTAAATTTGGCCCATCCCCTTGCAATTTGCGAAATAATATGATATAATCATTAGGCTATATGAAAGCAAGCCGCAAAATAAGGCCATACCAGTCGGGGAGGTAGCGGGTCCTTGTACCTGAAAACCGCTGAAGCAGGGATGGAATCCTATTTTGAGGGCTGTAGATGTGTGGTCTGCGCCGCAGCAGGCTGTGTTGAGGAATGGGTCTTGCGCGATTGGCGGCTGTGAACCATGTCAGGTGGGGAACCAAGCAGCATTAAGCAGTTGAGTCGATGCGCCGCGAGGTTGCCTGTTCTGAGCAGACTCTTCGGGATGCGCACATAAATACATGCTCGATCTTTAGGTGTATGGTCTTATTTTGCGGCTTTGCTTATCTTTTCTGAAGGAGGGTCCTTATGTATCAAGCGCTATACCGTAAATACCGTCCCTCCGTATTCTCGGACGTGTGCGGGCAGGAGCACATCACCTCCGTTCTCCGCTACGAAACCGAGAGCGGCCGTGTTTCCCACGCCTATCTGTTCTGCGGATCCCGCGGTACGGGTAAGACTACCTGTGCCAAAATTCTGGCCAAGGCGGTCAATTGCGAGAATCCGAAAAACGGTGAACCCTGCGGCGTGTGTGAATCCTGCCGTGCCATTGATTCGGGCAGTGCACCGGACGTCTTGGAAATGGATGCCGCATCCAATAACGGCGTCGACTATATCCGCGATCTGCGGGATACGGTTGCCTATACCCCCGCCATGCTGAAAAAGCGGGTGTACATCATCGATGAGGTACATATGCTCTCCACCAGTGCATTCAATGCACTTCTGAAAACCCTGGAGGAACCGCCGGAGTACGTGGTGTTCATTTTGGCCACAACGGAGCTCCACAAACTCCCCTCGACCATTATTTCCCGCTGTCAGCGGTTTGATTTCCGTCGCATACCTTTGCAGGTACTGAGCGACCGCCTTATGTATATCGCCGCAGAGGAGAAGATCCGTCTGGATCCCGCGGCGGCACAGCAGATTGCCAAGCAGGCGCAGGGCGGTATGCGCGATGCCATCAGTCTCTTTGAATTGTGCGGAGGCGGTGGAGCCGACGTGACAATCTCCCGGGTGGAGGAGGTTTTGGGACTTTCTTCCTACGATTTCCTTCGTTCCGTAGCCCTGGCTCTTTCCAAAGGGGATATGCAGTCCCTGTTCGGTATGATCGATTCCGTCTGCACCTCCTCCAAGGATATTGCCGTGTTCTGGCAGGAGTTGTCCGCCTTCTACCGCGACATGATGGTGGATAAGTACTGCGCCGATACGGCTTCGTACCTGGATCTTACGGAGCAGGAAGCCGCCATTTTGCGCGAAGTATCCGCTCAGTTCTCTATCCGCACGCTGACGTATCACTGCAACGTTCTCGATACGGCCATGGCCAATATGCAGCGCGCACCTCATATGAAGCGTATCATCGCAGAGTTTGCCTGTATGCGTATGTGCGATCCCCGCCTGGATACGTCAAGCGAAGCACTGTCCGCACGGATCTCCCAGCTGGAGGACCGTCTTGCCGTGGTGGAAATCGGCGGCGTGAGTGCTCCCGTACAATCCGCAGCGAGCGAACCTGTGCGTGCTCCTGTAGCCGATGCCCCCGTTCCGACACCGCCTCCGGTGAAAGAGGAAGCACCCGCGGCGGAGGAGATGGAGTTTGATCCGTTGCCGGACGTCAGTGAGTTCCTGGAGAAAATGGGACAGATCGACAAGCAGGCGCAAAGCTTCCTCGGCAGTGCCGAAATCCTTGTTTCCGCCGATGGAAAGCAGGTGCGGATCCTTACCGACAATGCTTTCTCCCTTATGATGCTCTCCAAGGATACATCAAAGAGCGCCATCGCACGGGCCATGGCCCTGTGTCGGATCACGAGCGGTCAGGCGGAGATCCGTGTTCTTGAAGCACCGAAAAAATCCACCGGCTATGCGGTGGACAGCGAGTTGTATTAAATATCTATAAACATATCTATAAACGAAGTTCGGAGGTTATACAAATGAAAGCAAGATTGCCGAAGGGTATGGGCGGCGGCCCCCAGAATATGCAGGGAATGCTCCGTCAGGCTCAGAAGATGCAGGAAGATATGGCTACTCTCCAGGAGGATCTGGATAACCGCGAGTATGACGTCAGCGCAGGCGGCGGCGTGGTTCGCGTGAAGATCACCGGTAAATTGGAGATCAAGTCCATCGATATTGAGCCCGAGATCGTGGATCCCGACGATATTGAAACCTTGTCCGATATTCTTGTTGCCGCTGTAAACGAGGCCATCAAGAAGGTCAATGAGACCAACAACGAGGAAAT
>JBGVJO010000370.1:0-3316 GCA_045129535.1 Eubacteriales bacterium | reverse complement strand
GTCCACCGCAATGGTAACCGTGTCACCGGGCATCTTTTCTGTGCCGTTCACACTCCAAGCCTTGAAACGCTTGCCGTCGGGTGCCGTAAAGCCGTTCTCGGGAAGCGTATACGCACCGGCAATGCCGCTGACGCCCGCCATCGATCCGCTGCCGCCGTTGGCGTCAAACGAAACCGTGTAGGTAACGGGAACGTCCTCCCAAAGGGCACGCACGGTTGTGTCCACCGCAATGGTAACCGTGTCACCGGGCATCTTTTCTGTGCCGTTCACACTCCAAGCCTTGAAACGCTTGCCGTCGGGTGCCGTAAAGCCGTTCTCAGGAAGCGTATACGCACCGGAGGCGTCAGCAAAAGCGGAAGTCATGGTGCCCGTACCGCCGTTCGCATCAAAGGATACCGTCTTGAACTGCTCCCAAATAGCATAAAGCGTTATGCTGTCGTCGGCAGCCGCCAGATTTTTAACGACTACCTTATCTGCATAGCTTGTGCCGGAACCGTCCGCACTTGTGTTCCAACCCATAAATGCATAGCCGCTCTTTGTGAAGGCGTTTTGGGAAAGCGCGGCTTCAACGTCTCTGCTGATTTTTTGGCTTGCCATCGTACCAGCGCCGCCGTTCGCGTCAAAGACGACAGTGTAGCTTCCAACGTATTCCCACTGTGCATAAAGTTTTACGGTTTCGCCTAAAGCCACAAGGTTGGAGGTTATACTTGCCTTGTCTACGTAGCTTGTACCCGTGCCGTCCGCACTTGTGTTCCAGCCGGCAAACCTATAATCTTCTTTGGTAAAGGTGTTTTCGGAAAGCACGGCTGCGGCACCGTCGGCAATCGTCTGATTAGCCATTGCACCCGTACCGCCGTTCGCGTCAAAGGCAACGTCATAAGAGGTAGGAGCTATGTACCAAACTGCCTTTACCGTTACGCTCTTGCTGATCGTGATGGCATCACCGGGATGCATTTCCGTTCCGTTTACGTCCCAGCACTTGAAGGTGGCGCCGGCCGGTGCGGTGAAGGTGCTTTCGGGAAGAACATACTGGTTTCCGACAGTTAATCCACTCATATACCCGCTGCCGCCGTTTGCGTCAAAGGATACGGTAAATTTGCCAAAATCCGCATAAACGGGCTCGCTGTTTACAGACAGGGTGTTGCTTCCGTCACTGTACGTAAGCTTGCAATAGTATACACCGGGAAGGGACGGCGTGTACGTCTCTTCGGTTGCACCCGCAACGGCTTCTATATTGAATGAATAATTCGCCATTGCATCGACCGGTGCAGTATATTTGTTAGTGCCCATAACAGTGTAGAAATAGGGGGTAAGCGCATACACGTACATCTCAATGCTCTTGTAGCTTCCCCTGTCCTCACACGTTAACTCATAATAGAAATTATCTGTACCGAGGTCATCTAAGCTATCGGCAGCGGTCATCAACTTGCCGTTCAGATCCATAACCACGGGGAAATAAGTCTGATCTTGCGTGGAGTGGGAGGTATATACGTATCTTGCCTTGTATGTTCCGTCTCGTCTATAGTCGACATACCACCAGCCGTCACCGGCAGGATTTCTATAAAGGTCAGGACAATTTCCGTCAAGGGTGAAATAATCATAACCGGAAACCTTGCGGTTATATCGGTACCACTGATACGTGGGCTCAACGTCGCTTGAAGAAATCGTTCTCTTTAAGGTGTAGGATTTTTCCGTGTAAAATTTCTTCGGAGTATAGTTATTGGTATAAGTAGTGAAATCATACTTGGGTATAAGAAGCAATGCATTGCTTGCCCCTACGTATTTAAGACTGCTCTCACCAAGCGTATTGGCAGTAGTGATCGAGCGATCACTTTTGCATTTCCCCGTATCGGCATTGACCGTTGCACCATATACACACCACGCTTCAGGCGTGCGGGAAACGTAATCGCCGATCAACCCGGTAAGCGATACGTCTTTCAGATCTTTCAGCGCATACGTGGCACCGTCCTTATAAGGAATAAACTGATCTGCAAAGTCCTTTTCATCATAAGAAGCTTTTATGCTACTTCTCTCATCGCCTGCATATATGTAGATCTTAACCTCTTTGTCCGGGTCATAAACGGGATCTGCCGCTACCGCCGACGGGATCATACCCATCAGCATAATAGCAGACATCAGGCCTGCCAATATTCCCCGAAAACCTCTTTTCTTCATAAATATATCCTCTCTGATTGATAAATCACATTGAAATTTAAAATACAGTATGCTATAATACCATTGTACACCGCACCCCAGGGTACGATACAAGGCTTTTTTCAGATTTTATTTGGAAACGTATATTTTTATTGAATCGGGGAACTGATTTTATGGATAACAAAAATTTATTCTCCATAGGCGAGGTAGCCAAAGCCGTCGGAATCACCAGAAAAACGATTCTGAATTACGAGACCAAAGGGCTGATCCAGCCTGACAAAAAAGACGGAGACAACGGCAACAGATACTATACTATAGACACGTTTACGCAGGTTCGTACCATCCGAGTCTTGCAGGACCTCGGGCTTTCACTGGATGAAATCAGCGAATACTTAAGCGATTCCTCGGATTTGCGGCCAATGATCCGACGACTGGAAACTATGAGAGATAAACTGAATCTCACTATAGAAAAGCTGAAAGAACGCATCCGCACACCGGGCAACACTGTAAAAGAGATTACGATCGAGTCGCAGACAATTTACCGCCGCACGTACAACGCCGCCTCAATCGCCGACAAAACGAATCTTTTAAGAAACACGGCTTTGGAAGCTATGAAAAAATACGGAACGGATACAACAAGGCGCATGTATTTTACAGAGCATGCCACAAGCACCCCGGAAGAGGTTTCTTACTGCGTTGCCGTTCCCTGTGCTAGTGAAGGAGAATTTATTCATCATCTTCCCGCACTCAAGGCGATTTCATTCTTTCACCACGGTGCTTATGAAGAAATCCCGGATGCCCGCAAAAAACTTATCGCATACGCAGAGGAAAACGGCATAAATCTGTCCGGCATCTTCCGCAATCTTTATCTGGAAGGCCCGCCTCAGCACAAAGACAAAAGCAAATTTATCACGCAATTGATTGCAATAATTGAATGATGTTATCGAATGCAAAAATGAGAAAAAACGCAGGGAAACCGGCTTTTTTTCTGTGTGCATGTTGTTTTGTACGCACTGCGTGGTGGAGGCGGACGGAAAGGCTGCTTTCCTTTACAATAAGAAAAGCAACCGGCTATGGATCGTTTTATGTTTTAGGAACCGTTGACCAATATTCTTGCTGAGACCGGCATATCTTTATGTCACACCTTTACTGAGAAGCATAT
>JBGVJO010000369.1:0-1015 GCA_045129535.1 Eubacteriales bacterium | reverse complement strand
CAAAATCCATCACAGACTTGCTGTTGCTGCTTTCTTGCTGGAAGAGCTTATCAAAGAAAACAAGCTGATCGTTCCGAATGAAAAAACACCGCTCTGCATGTGGGGCGTAAAAAACTAAAAGAATCGCCACCGATAGTAACCTTTTCCTGTTCATGAAAAAAGCCTCCGGGGAAACCGGAGGCTTTCATTATTTATATATCACAGCTTCTTCTGCTGCTTCTGCCAGATGTACATCACCAGTTTATGAGGCAGGAGTTTGGTGGCCAGCACCTGGGCACGGACGGAGAATCCGCAGATGGACACGTCCTTGCCCCGCTTCATATCCTTGAGGGCGCGGCGCACCACCTCGTCGGAATCGAAGAATTTATTATAATATTTGATGGTATCGTCGGTGACGGCGTGGTCGAAGAATTCCGTCCGCACCCAACCGGGGCACACCGCCATCACGCGGATCCCCGCTTCCCGCAGTTCCTGATTGAGAGCACGGGAGAAGGAGAGGACGAAAGCCTTTGTCGCGCCGTACACGTTGATATAGGGCACAGGCTGGAAGGAAGACAGGGAGCCCAGCTGGTAGATCTCTCCTCCCTTTTCCATATAAGGCAGCGTGGCGTAGGTGACGGCCACCAGAGCCTTCACGTTCAGATCCACCATGGTGTAGTAATCCGCCAGGGGGTAATCCCGGAAGGCGCCGAAGCGGCCGAATCCGCTTCCGTTGACCAGGACGGACACGGTGGGATTGCACTCCGCCAAGGCGGCCTTGTATTCTTCCATGCTCTCCTGCTTGGTCAGATCCAGCGCCAGAATACGCAAAGGGGCACGGACGTCCGCCGTAAGGGATTCCAACCGGTCCCGCCGACGGGCGATCACCCAAATCTCGTCATACGTATCCGCCGCGTCCAACTGACGCACGAAATCCCGTCCCATACCGGAGGACGCGCCGGTCACAACTGCAATTTTCATAGTGGCTCCTTGGAATAGTTGATTTTCTTTTCTACACAGTATTGTATCACACCGG
>JBGVJO010000368.1:0-2768 GCA_045129535.1 Eubacteriales bacterium | reverse complement strand
GCAAAATCTCCTTCAGAGCGTCCTTTACCGCGTCCGCCTCGGTGATCTTGTCCTCCTTGATCTTCTCGCGGAGTTCGTCTACCACGGACATAGCGGTTTCCGCACCCATATCGGCGCAGATCAGCAACTCCTCCAGTTCCTCCAGCAGATCCTCATCCACACGGCGGAAGGATTTCAGCACGTCATTCACCTGTCCGAAGAATGCATCCTTCGTTTTGGTGAGACCGTTTTTCAGTTTATCAAAAAAGCCCATGTACAATTCCTCTTATATGGTATGTCAGATGGCTCCGTCAAATTCCTCATCGGTGGCGGCAGCCACGTCTAGGGTGAACACCTTGGACACGCCGTGATTCGGCATCGTTACGCCGTAGAGCGTATCGGCTACCTCCATAGTGCCGCGGCGGTGAGTGATCATGATGATCTGCATTTTTTCGGAGATGCGCTTTACGTACTGCGCCACGCGCTGTACGTTAACCTCGTCCAGTGCCGCCTCGATCTCGTCGAAGATGCAGAAGGGAGACGGATTGACGCGCACCAGCGCGAACAAGAGAGCAATAGCGATAACGGACTGCTCGCCGCCGGAAAGCAGAGACAGATTCTTGATAATCTTTCCGGGCGGGGCGGCGCTGATCTCGATACCGGACGTCAGGGGATTCTCGGGATCGGACAGAGACAGATGTGCCTCACCGCCGCCGAACAACTCCTTGAACACACGGCCGAAGTTCTCGTTGATCTTGTCAAAGGCCTCAGTGAACATGCGGGTCATCTCTTCGTCAATGGAGCCGATGATACCCATCAGTTCTTCCTTCGAGGTGTTCAGATCGTTCATCTGCACGCTGACGAAGTCGTAGCGTTCCTTGACCTCCACGTACTCATCGATAGCCGCCAGATTCACATGGCCGAGGGCCTTGATCTGATTTCTGAGCTCGCTCAGGCGGGCGTAGACGGAAGGACGGTTTTCCTTATCCACTGCCGGATACGGAAGCTCTGCCGCCGCGGTGGGAGTCAACTCATACTCATCCCACAGCCGCTGGGTCATCTTTTCCATATCGGAGCAGATCTGCTGATATTTATTCTCGTTCTTGGCGTTGGCGGTAAGGAGCAATTCCTTCTTGGCGGTAACGTCCTTCAGGCGAATGCGGATTTCATTCAGCTTCCGCTCGTACTCCATACTGCCCGCTTCCAGGGAAGCGCGCTCCTCATCCATAGACTTGAGGGTATCCTCCAAAGTCTTGGACTGCGTGTGCTTGATCTCGATCTCCTGCCGCATAGCATCGCTCTCGCGGCGGAGAGATTCGATTTTCTCCCGGGCAGCGACGATCTCATTCTGCAAGCTGTCAATCTGAGCGGACGTGTCCAAAATCGCACGGGTTTCGCTCTCCTGATCCTTCTTGATCTCTGCCTGGCGGATCTGGATCTCGGAGATCTCCGCGGCCAATTCATCCAACCGATCGCTCAGCGCACCGCGCTCCACATCCACGTCGGCGCGTTCAGCGGCGATACGGGCGATCTCACTGCTCTCGCGATCGCACTCGCCCTCCAGCTTCTGCACGTCGGAGTCGCCCCGCTGACCCAGTTCACTCAACTTGCTTCGGTCATCGCAGAGCTGCTGCATCAGGTTTTCAATAACGCCGCGGCGGGCGACCAGCTCATCGAGCTGCGTCTGATCGGCACGCACCATCGTATCGATCAGCTTGCATTTATCCGATTCGGCGTTTATATCCGACACGGTACGGGTGACGGTGTCGCGGATCTCCTCCAGTTTGGCGGAGAATTCGGCAAGAGATTTTGCCAGTTCGTCCCGCTTGGCAGTAAGGGTTTCGATCTCGGCGGTACGGCTCAGCATACCGCTGTCACGGCGGATAGCACCGCCGGTGAAGGAGCCGCCCGCGTTGATCTGCTGGCCGTCCAACGTAACGGCACGGACACGCCAGCCCTGGCTTCGTGCCATAGCGGTAGCGTTATCCAGGGTATCAAATACGGCGACGCGGTTCAGAATGGAGCCGATAACACCGGCGTATTTGGCATCACAGCTCACCAAGGTATCGGCAAAGCCGATGAATCCCTTATAGGTGGATGCGGCCTCTGTCTCACGGCTGCGGCTGTTCGCCTTCACGGAGGTGAGGGGATAGAACGTGGCACGTCCCACGCCGGAATTTTTCAGGGAATACATAGCCGCTTTGGCTGCCGCCTCGTCGTTGACCACGATGTTCTGCATAGCGGCACCGATGGCAGTCTCCAAAGCTACCGTATATTACGGTTTTACGGTAATCAAATGGGATACGGGACCGTGGATACCGCTGAGGCGTCCCTCTCCCGCTTCTTTCATCACGAAACGGACGCTGTTGTTGTATCCTTCAAAATGATCCAGCATATTGCGGAGGGCGGAAATGCGGCTGTCCAGAGCCTCTTTCTGCGCACCTACGGTGCTGAGTTCCCGGCTGAGTTTGGTTTCCTCCTCCCGCATAGCGGTCAGTTTGGTTTCCAACGTCTCCGCCGTTTCGCGGGATGCACGGATGGTATCCGTATACTGGCCCACGGACTCCTCCAGATCGGCGATCTGGCCGGCGATGGCATTCAACTCCGTTTCGTACTTGCTGATGTCCGCCCTGAGTTCGGAGGACCGCTCGTTCTGGCTGGATATAGTATTCTTCAACACATTCAGGCGCACCTTCAGATCCAGGAGGGCGTCCTCATGCTGCTTCTGCTCGGAGAGCATTTCCTCAAGGATTGTTTCCTTGCCGCGATATTCCGCGAGAACTTCCTCA
>JBGVJO010000367.1:0-1460 GCA_045129535.1 Eubacteriales bacterium | reverse complement strand
GCGCAGGACTGATGGCCTTCCACGGAGCGGATCGTCGGCAGAAAATTTATGAGATCGGCAATATTACGGTCATTGACGATTGCTATAATGCCAGCCCCGAATCCATGCGAGCGGCATTGGACGTACTGGCGGCTGTGGCCGCATCTAAAGGACAGCGTGCCACCGCTCTGCTGGGGGATATGCTGGAGTTGGGCGAATATTCCCGTCTTATGCACGATCAGGTGGGACAGTATGCCGCCGAGAAGAAGGTGAGCCAGCTGTTCTGCTACGGTAAGATGGCGGACGTGGTGGCGGAGGCTGCCATCAAACGCGGCGTCCGTGCAGATAGCGTGTTTGTCAGCCTGGACACCAAAGATCCTGACGCCATGGCGGATATGATTCTGTCAGCCGTGCAGCCGGGAGACGTTCTTCTTGTGAAAGCCAGCCGCGGCGTGGCGGCAGAGAACGTAATCGAATGCCTGAAAAAGCATTTTGAGCGTATGGAGAGAAAGTAAAGGAAAACGCGTATGTTTGATGGAATCCTGTATATAGCTGCACTGGTGCTTACCTTTGCCTTGACGGCGGTGATTTCCCACAAACTGATTCCCGTTCTGAAAAGCAAGAAAATGGGACAGAAGATTTTGGAGATCGGCCCCCGCTGGCACAAGAGCAAGGAGGGTACGCCCACCATGGGAGGTATCGCGTTCATCGTCGCTACGGTGATCGTTGCCGTCCTCGCCTGCATTGCCGTCGCCTTGTGGGGGGATATCAAAACCGTTTGGCCCTTTATCTACGTTCTTCTGTACGGTGTGCTTAACGGACTGATCGGTGTCATCGACGACAGCGCCAAGCTTCGCAAAAAGCAGAACGAGGGCCTCACGGCACGGCAGAAGTATCTTCTGCAATTGGGTGCAGCCGCCCTGTTTCTGATCCTTATGTCCCTGACGGGCATTATCAATACCACGCTCTATATTCCCTTTATCGGTGTGACGTGGGATTTGGGATTCTTCTATTACGTAATTGCCCTTCTTTTGCTGACCGGTATGGTCAACAGCGTGAATTTGACCGACGGAATCGACGGCCTGGCCTCCGGCATTACGCTGGTGGTTGGCATATTTTTCTCCGTCGTCGCTTTCTTCGCGATTCAGGCGGCTCCGTTTGCGTCTGCCCTGTCTTTGATCGGTGCCACGCTGATCGGCGGAACCCTTGGATTCCTCGTGTATAATTTCTACCCCGCCCGCGTGTTTATGGGCGATACGGGTTCTTTGTATTTGGGCGGAATGGTAGTGGGCGCCGCCTTCCTTTTGGGAAATCCCCTGATCGTGGTGGTGTGCGGCATCGTGTACATTTGCGAAACTGCCTCCGTTATGCTTCAGGTTGCCTATTTCAAGATGACTCACGGCAAGCGGTTGTTCCGTATGCCACCCATCCACCATCACTTTGAGCAGTGCGGATGGAGTGAGGTCAAAATTGTGTCCGTA
>JBGVJO010000366.1:0-1938 GCA_045129535.1 Eubacteriales bacterium | reverse complement strand
GCCGGTGAAGATGTTATGCACCACGCCCAAAAGGGGTGTTTTCCCCTGCACCAGCGCCACGGAGATGGCGCACTCGTTGATGCCGCGGGCGTAGTTGGCGGTGCCGTCGATGGGATCGATGACCCACAGATAGGGATGGTTCAAGTCCTGCAAGCTCTCCTCCCCGAGAAATCCCGCATCGGGAATCAGGGGGGACAGTTCTTTATATAAAAATTCCTGACAGGCCACGTCGTTGGTGGTGACGATATTGACGGGGCCGTCCTTTTCGTCGATGTGGAAGGGGCTATCCTTGATAATATCCGCCGCACGGGCTACGATATCCAAAAGCTTTTTTTCCAGGGATTCGTCGATGGTTACGCGCTGCATAGTGTATCTCCTTTGGTAGTCTGGATTCAGTGTAGCACAATCCGTCGGATTATGCAAGATACGGCGGGATTTTTCCACAAAAAAGGGGTGACGCGCAACTAAGCGCGTCACCTCGATTTTCTTATTTACTGACAGACACACGGCCAGGCGCCCGATAGCGGTATACGCCGGGATTGTCGGTGCCATCACGGACGATTCTTTACGTATATAAAACGGATGAGGGTCCCCTTTTACTACAGATTCCGGGAAAAATTTGGGGGAATATATTTCCCCCCAAAATATCGACAAAATGGGCTTTTCTGTGGTACAATAGTGCATATTACCGCAAAGGAGATTCGACATGCTTTCTCAGTATCTGACCCTGGTGGATACGGATTACGATCGGGATAAACTGGAGTACCTGTACAACACCTACTATACGCTGATGTTCTCGGTCGCTATGAAATATCTGCACACCGAGGACGGGGCTAAGGATGCGGTACACGATTCCATACTCAAGGCCATTCGTTATCTGCATCTGATCGACAAGGAATCCCCATCAAAAACAAAAACACTGCTCTGCACCATTGTGAAAAACCGGTGTATTGATCTGATTCGCCGGGCAGACGCTTTGCCTATGGGCGATATAGAGGAAATACTCACCGAAACGACGGATTCCGTTACTACCCCCATCGAATACCTCTTGCAGGAGGAGGGATATCACTTCCTGCTTTCCTGCATTGAGGAACTAAGTGATGCATACCGGGTTGTATGCCAGCTGAAATACGTGGTGGGATGTCGGAAAACGGAAATCGCGGAATTGCTTGGTATCCCCTCGAAAACGGTGAACATCCGCCTGTTCCGTGCACGGCGGATCCTGAAAAATAAAATAAAGGAGGCCTCTTATGAAACCGAGTAACACCCACGACGAGCTGTTTGACGTAATTCTGAAAAAGGCTTTTACCGAATCTTCGGAAAAAGAGATTGCCGAGTACGAAAAAGAGGCGGAACAGTACGCCGATATCACCCCCACCGAACAACAGAGAAAACAGGCGCGCCGGGCATATCGCGCTGCCCATCCCAAGAAATCCGCCGCCGGACGGATCGCCGCCTCGGTGGTGCTGGCGCTGTGCCTGGGTGCCGCCGCCATTTTATCCATCCCCTCGGTACGGGCGAAGATGTCGGATTCTTTTATTCAGATATACGACACCCACATTACCTATAAGAAAACGAATCCGGCTGTGCTGCGGGATATTACCGTCCAGTTCATCCCCAAGGGATATTTTTATAAAGCGTCCGATGCAATTGAGATGCCCAGAATGTGTATGTACGACTTCATAAATGCAAATAATCAGCGAATTTCGCTTATGTGCGCAAGCAGCGAAAATCCGCCTATGATCGGATTGGATAATGAGTTTCACACCCGTAAAGAGGTGCACATTCCCGGCGCTGTCAATGCATTTGCTATGGTGCCGGAGAATGTGGAATACTATACCTTCATTTGTTGGGAAACGGAGAATCATATCTTTCTTCTTGACGGTCAGCTCCCTTTGGCGGAGCTTGTCCGCATGGCCCGCAGCATTATTGAAAACG